>JALZWC010000364.1 GCA_023300255.1 Saprospiraceae bacterium
GACCCTGTCTGTAGATAAGAATTAAACCGTCTGCTTTCATCAAGGAGCGTAGCTTCGACCCTGTATAGTCAACTCTTGTTTTTTTGCAATCAATAATTTAGCTCTTGATTGGCATTAGTAAGTAGTGTGACAAAATTAGACGCTTTATAAACAATTATTTTTCTTTATGCAAGCTTCTGAAACGCTTGCGGATCAGATGCTAAAAAAAAGAATAAATAGAAGAACGTTCATTTATTTAGTCTACAATTGATAGAAGCCTCCAAAAAAAAAGGCTGCCATTGTGAATGACAGCCTTTTTTTGAAAAAATATATTTAACATATATTTTATGAAATAGTATAAAATGTTGCTTTATTAGTAAAAAACATCCTTTTCATGTATATGTTCTACGTAGAACATAATAATGTGTTGTAACATTTTCTTTAGTTATAGAACTATTTTCTTCTCTTTTTAGGAGGATAATATCCTTTTTTCGCTAAATCAGGTCGTACTAAATGCTCAAATATATATTCTACCATTTCAATTTCCTCAAAAAAACTATACTCTTTTAACGCTCTGTGTAAGTCTGCATCTATATTAAAACTGGCTCTTTTCTTATTTTTTGGTGGAAAAGTACCTTTAACAGACTTAGTTGATTCTACTTTTTTAGAAGTTCTTATAACTCTTTCCGGAGCAGGTGCGCTTGGTTCTACTCTAACAATTGGTGCTGTTTCTTCTTTAGCTACTGGTTGTTCCACTACCCTATCGACCGAAGGTTCCACTGGTTTAATTATTTCTTCTCTAACAAAATCCTTAAACTCTCTCTTATACTGCGGCATGATTACTTTCTGTGCAGCACTCAAATCCGGCGCCTTCTTAAAATCTACATCATCAAAGCTTTGGAGCTTAATAGCTGGTGTTTTTTTAGTCTTTTTAATAGCCATAATCTTATGTTTTAGGTGATTTTTTGTTGAAATTAAGTAATGAAGTCGTTTTAGGATAATGTTTTGATTTTCCCTACCAATTCATTGACTACTTGGGTTATTTCAGCTTTTGCTTTAGCATCACTGTATTCATAGACGCCTTTCCCATCGTGTGTTACCTCGGCGTAGGAAATTCTATTGTGTAATCTCGATTTTAAGAGCCTATCTCCAAAAGTCTGTTCCATAGTCTCCGCAAAGCCTCGATGAAGGGAAATACGTGGGTCAAATTCATTAATAATGAAGAAAACAGGGATCTTCTTTTCTTTTGTTAGTTCTAATGATTTAATTTTTCTAACAAACTGATTGATAGTATTCGTTTCTTGCTCCCCTTTTGGCAATAATGGAACAATTACCATATTACTCATTAATACAATCATATCAGAAATTGGTACTTGAGAAGGTGGACTATCTATTATGATAACATCGTATTTTTCATTAAGCTCTTGAATCTTAAATGCAATCTCGTCTTTATTGTTTTCTTTGTATACATCTAGTTTTACTAGTTTTTCTCCTCTTTTGCTAGCCCAACTCACTGAGTTGGCCGAATCATCCGCATCAACAATACAAACAGACTTTCCTGCATGTGCAAAACAAACGGCCACATTTTCAGATAAAGTAGTTTTCCCTACTCCACCTTTGTAAGATATAAATGATATTACCATGTAATTTTTATTTCAACTTTTGGATAAATGTAAAAAAGGAACAACGTAATAAATTAAAATATTAAGAAACATAAGCCTATAAATCCATAAGCCTATAAATTTTATATTAATTAGGAATAGATCTTATTTTTTATAAAAGAAGAATAAAATGCAGTATAATTTTACTAGAAAACAGCTTTTTCCGCTTAATAGCGCTTATTTAATAGGATTTTGACCCTACTACCCTATTCTCGAGATAAGATCCTTTAAAAGGCTAAAAAGTAAGTAAACTATTCTTTATTATAAAAAAAGAACCTAACACTCCTGTTTGATCTATTCTTCTAAATTAGATTCCTTGACTAGATTAAACAACTCAGTAGTGCTTACATAAATTTATAAGCTGATAAGCAAAGGCGCATATAAAGCAAAACTTATAACTTCCTATAAAGAAATAAGCTAATTTTTACATAAAAACATAAATCCATACACCAATCTTTACACCCACCTATACATACATAAAGCAAACTTTATTGCTTCCTATAAATCCATAAAACAAATTTTATATAAAAACATAAATCGGTACGCCTAGTTACATGTTTTTACGTAAATCTATAAATCAAGACTTACTTGATTACATAATCAAGTAAAACAGTAAGCTTATTTTTACATAAAAATTAGCTTACATAAGCGTATACACAAATATACACATAATTACATAAAAACAAAATTATGTAATCATTTATTTATGTAAGCGCATAAATAAATAAATGCATAATTTTAGGCTTATGGATTTATAGGCTTATATATGGATGTATTTCAAAAAAACCGTTTCATGCAACGTACATACACACAGGCTTACATAAGCCCATATATACACTCGCCAAGATGTTTAGAAATAGAGTAGTACATCTTATAAACACTTGGAAATAATTTTTTTTGGGAAATATATCTAAGGAATGTGTATGAAATAACTTCGTAATTTATGCTGCTTCTTTTGCTCTTATTTTTCACTTTAATTCAGTCAAAGTATCAACAATTATCCTTCA
>JALZWC010000365.1 GCA_023300255.1 Saprospiraceae bacterium
TGAATTCTGACTAGTCCGTCTTCGTAAAACACGAGTTTCAAATAATTCTATATCAGTTGACTTAACACTTATAAATAATTAGAAACTTAAACCGAACACCAAGCTATACATAACGCATAAAATACACAGGTAATTTACACACAAACTTAAACCATCGATCGTGCGAAGATTTTGGGATATGGGAATTGTTTTTAGGGAGGAGCATTTTTTTATTGATACTGACAGGGCAAACGAAAAGTCATTATCGTAATATGTAAATGCTTGAAAGAAGATGGTTCTTACGTGTCGGACACCTCCAAAGGTGTCCGACACGTTGTTCTAGCTATCCTTAAAACTATTTTATCAATTGATTACATATTATAAAAACGACTTTTCGTTCCCCCTATTGATACTGATTAGATATGTGTTTTCGGCAGCCTGCATAAAACATATACTAACTCTTAGCAATAGCTATATTTTTAGGGACTTGGAACCCACTTGTAAACTGTTCAAAATACTTAGCTATTTCTAATAATTTCTTATCCGTCCACTTTCTGGAATGGATTTGTATGCCTACGGGCAGTCCATTTTTCTTTTTCCCAATTGGAATGACCACTATCGGATGTCCTGGAAAAGCAGTAGTAAATACAAAGGATGCCATTGCTTTATTATAACCAATTTTTCTATTATTTACTATAAATGGTTTCCCCGCTCTTTGATGTTTATATGCTTCAAAAGGACAAACAGGAGTTATCCAAATATCATATGTGGTGAGGAAAGTATCATATATTTCTGAAAATAGGTCTTTATAGTCAATTGATTTTGCGTATTGTTTGTTAGACATCCTTTGCCCGATAGCCATTCCCTTTGCCCATAAATGATCTCTATATTTCAGCCAGATAAAAACATAAGTACCAGCGCCTGCTAAAGGGATTTTCGGAGTATTGACACCGCTCTCAAAACCTAATATTTTACTATACTCCAAATATGCTTTTTGTTCGTCATATTTAGGATGATCAACTTTGAAGGTGTGCGGTTCTTTTTGAATTTTTGAAATAAAATCTCTAAATAATTCTAAGTATTCTTTATCAATTTCTATGTCGTTTATTGTTTCTGAATAAGCAATATTTAAAGGCTTTTTATCCCAATGAGAATTATTAAAATCAATTGGAGGAAGTTCGGAGAGTGGATACTTAATGTTGTTTCCCAGCACTTGCATTATTAAAATTAAGTCATCTATATTTTTAGCAAATGGCCCTGGAGTTACAATATGTCTTCTTCCTTGTGGTTTATTAGGACCTTTCAGGTGGCCTCTATTAGAAAGGTAATTTTCAGTTGGCCTTAGACCGCAGATGCCATTGAAATGCGCTGGAACTCTTACGGAACCTCCTGCATCAGCCCCTAACTCTAATGGACTGAAACCAGAAGCAACAGCAACAGCTGAACCACCAGAACTTCCTCCTGCTACCCTTGTTAAGTCATAAGGGTTATTTGTTTGACCATTCCAAAAGTTAGTGCTTTGCCAATCTATGCAGTAAAGAGCAACATTGGTTTTACCAATTATTATTGCTCCTTCCTTTTTTAATCTTTTAACTAATTCCGCATCTTCTGTTGCAACATAATTTCGCAATAAAGGGTCTCCGTTTGAGTTTTTTAATCCTTTAACAAGAAAGGCATCTTTGATTGTCAACGGCAATCCATGTAGTAATCCGATATCTTTTCCAGAATGGATTGCCGCATCTTTTTCCGCAGCCTCTTTTAATATATCGGCCTTGTCTCGTAAGTCAATGACTGCATTAATAGAAGGGTTGTTCTTTTCTATGTTATCCAGAAAAGCAGTAACCACTTCAACTACTGATAGCTTTTTTGATTTGATCTTCTCAATAAGTTCAGTTGCTGATGTAAATACTATGTGCTTCAAAGGTTTAAATTTATTTTTAGTCGCTTTTACAAGAATTGGTAGTTGAATTGTAGTAGTTTTTTGATTTATATATTTAGAGTGTATCGTTAAAGAAATATATACGCTAAATTAAAGAATACCTTCTAATTATCTAAATTTCTACAGGTTCTATCGAAGAATTAGGTCATATTAAAGAAATATTACCCTACTTTGGAATAAATACAAATATCATCCACCTAAAATAAAATATGAATCATCCACATCTTCAAAAAGTAATTCAAACAAATAAGCCTTTTCAATTAGGAGACTATATTATTAAGGGTTTTCAATTGTTTAGTAGAAATGTTGGAAATTTTGTCGGGTATAGTATTGGGGCAGTCCTTTTAATTTTATTTGCAACTAGTATACCAATGGTTGGTGGATGGGGGGCAAAATATTTATTATTTCCTCCATTGACTGCTGGGATTTATCTCGCAGCCCATAAGATTAAAAATGGAACAATGGTGGAATCATGGGATTATCTGAAAGGTTTTAAATATGTGGTTCAATTAGCTTTAGCTGCCATAGCCATTAATATTATTGCTGCTGTCACTACTATCCCGTTTATTATGGCTAATAATGAGTTAATTGATTGGACTTATAATCTGAAAGACATAGTAGGAAGTTTTAACTTTGATTTTGATGGATCAATAGTCATTGATGGTTTCCCTGGGTTTTACTCTTGGAAGGTCTTATTATTACTGCCCATGATTGGTTGCTTTTTTTTATATTCTTGGACTAGCTTATTTATTATATTCTATGGCTTGAATGTTTGGGAGGCGATGGAAGCAAGTAGACAAATAATTTCAAGAAACTGGCTCGTTTATTTTCTTTTTTCTTTAGCCTTGCTTATCATTGGATTTGGTGGGGTAGCAGGTTTCTTGATAGGGTTGTTTTTTACTTATCCAGCCATGTTATGTATTGATTATGTTGCCTTTGCTGATCTAACGGAATTGAATAAGGTCGTCGTGCAGGAGGAGTATGTTGGAGGAATGGAATAAGAGAAATAGTCAATTATTAGGATCGTCGAGGTTTGTAACCTCGATGCAGTATGATTACCGTATAGCGAGGTTACAAATCTCGACGATTCATTCAAAGAACAAAATTTAATAAAATAGTTGATGGTAAATGGAGAGTCATTGTTAACGGAACAAATATTAGCTAAGCTACATAGCTTTCTAATACAACATCTCCATGCAGATATTACCCAACTAGCCTTTAAAAAAGAATTAGTCAAAGGATTAGAAAATCGTTTTGTACTGGAACAATTATATGGTAAACAAAAAGCTAAAAATAAATTACCTTTTTTATTTGAACAAACAACGATTTTATACCCAGCTAAAGTCTCTGTAGAACAAAGTACTTCAGAGCTAGTAGCCGTCTGGAAATCGAACTTAATCAAAGGGGAAAGAATGATAGATATGACGGGGGGCTTTGGAATAGATAGTTACCACTTTGCAAAAAAACTAAAAGAGCTTACCTATATAGAACAACAAACACCACTATTCAAAATAGTGCAACATAATTTTCAGCAATTGGCAGTTGACAATATTTCTTGTCACAATACGAATGCAGTAGATTTCCTTTTCACTACTACTCAAAAGTTTGATTGGATTTATTTAGATCCTGCTAGAAGAGATGAAGCAGGGAATCGAAAAATTGGCTTGGCAGGCTATACGCCAAACATGATGGAGATTACAGATTTGCTTTTAGATAAGAGTGAAAATATCTTGTTGAAAACTTCTCCTATGTTGGATATTCAACAGGCTATTCAACAATTAAAATCAGTAAGCAATATTTATGTGGTGGGGCTACAAAATGAGGTGAAAGAATTATTATTCGTCTTATCTAATCAAGTGACGTCGGCTATAAAAATTCATTGTGTTAATTTAAAGAAAAACGGTACTAATCGTACTTACACTCCTACTGCTTCTTTAGGGAAAACAGTATCTTACGAACTACCAAGAAAATATCTATACGAACCCAATGCGACTATTTTAAAAGCAGGTTTCTTTCAAGAAATAGCGCTAGATTTTGGATTAGATAAATTACATCCTAATACTCATTTATATACCTCTGATACGATTCATTCAAATTTCCCAGGACGAGTATTTATTTGCGAGGCGGTGGTGCCTTATCAAGCGAAACAATTGAGGAAAAAATTAAGCAGTCAGCAAGTTAATATTACTACCCGCAATTTTCCTTATACGGTTGCACAAATGCGGAAGAAATTGAAATTAAAGGAGGGGGGAGACCAATATTTATTTGGAACTACTTTATTGGATGGTGGGTTGAAGGTGTTGGTGTGTCGGAAGTTAGATGAAGAATGATTTTCATGAATAACTCAATAGATTTTTTTAAACAATAAAGGTGCATAGGTGTAGTAGGGCTGTACAACTCTTTTAAATTTTAATATATTTTCTAGCGGAAAGTTATTTTTTGTTGTGTAAAATCAAAAATCTTACATCAGAAATCATACATCATATATCCATCTAGTGTGCAAGCCACATGGATATATGATTTCTGATATATGAGGTATGATTTCTGATTTGGTCATTCAAAAAAAGAATTTATAAATACCAAAAGTAAAGACCTGTACAGATTTCTCCCCTAAAGAATCGGCGCAAAAATATCTGCCCCCATTCCAAAACCCGCTAGATCCGCTGCCGCTTTAACATTCGTAATCGGAATTTCCATACCACCAATGCTCAAGGCATGAGAAGTAGCAACTTTAGCACCCGTAGGTAAAGTTTTCCAATCTCCCCAAGTAGCGGCTACACCACCTACAGGAATAATAGAAGTCCACATTTTATAGCTAGTCGGCAAGCCATTTTCGTCTAAGATCCATAAGTAAGAATCACCAGGCGTAGCTCCACCTCCTTTATAGGTAACCAATAGTCCTTTACCACCATCTTTTAGATCTACGACACTACGTTCCGTACCTCCATCCATTATTTTAGCAGGCGCATTGAGCCAGAAAGAATCATTACACCAATACTTCCAAGCTTCTTTGACTAAGGCAGCACCTGCGTCTCCAGTTACCTCTTTGCCATCCGTATAAGCTTTACCTGTTACTTTTTGTAAGTCAATTAATGCTCTATTATTTCCCCATTTAACTTCTGTTAAATGTCTGTTTTTATCCCAAACATAATCGTGACCTCCAGGGAAAGACCATTGAATAATACCTGTCTTATCCCATGCAGGTTTATTAATTGCAGTAAACACTTTATTGGCTAAAGCTTCTGCTTCTGGACCCGTTTTTCCTTTTGGAAGGGATTCACTAAATATAAGGTAGGCAATCACTAAGGCTACTGCAATCATACCTAATAAGCCTAATATCCATTTTAACCATTTTGGCATAGTAATATTTTTTATAAAGAGAAAAAATTAAAAAGTTGTTTAAGAATGTATTCTGCAATCAGTTGTAAGTGCTTGATTTCTAAGACGAAGCTTCTTTTTCTTTTCGTAGTCTTAGGGGTACACTACTGGACATTTTAAAGAATAGAGAAGCGAGAGCAGACCAGCCCGCCCGCCTGAAGGCATTCGGGCAGGTAGCTAGGAATCAATGACTTGCAAATGATGCATCAATTCATTCTTAAACAACTTCAAAATCAAAGGTACAGTTTTGAACCAATAATTTAATCATTCCTTTATTCTTTCTTACATTTGTCTGGAACAGGCTTCTCTGAAGTTGTTTAAGAATGTATTTCAGATCTGCAAATCTGTATTGCAAGAACCTGAAAAAACTAATTTAAACAACTTCTATATCAAATTATCAATGCTTATGTATAGAGAATCATTTCTTACACTTTTATTAGGATTATTGCTTCCTTTGTTGTTGCATGGGGAGATTCCTTTGTCAATGGTGTTCGATACTTCGGAGGAAACAATTGCACAACAATTAGATTCCGTATCCACTTTGATAGCGGCTGATGCGTATGAAGCTGCTGCTACCTACCTCGATCAAATTTCTATACCAAAATCAAATTTATTAGCAAGTAAATATTATCATCTTTCTGGAAAAATATTAGACCATCAAGGAGGATACAGAGAGGCTGCTGCCATTCTAAGTAAATCTTTATCATTGATTCAAAGTAAAGAAGATACTACCTATGCGGACATTGCTAATAAAATAGGGAACTGTTATCTTCGATTATCTGATTTTAAACAAGCGAAAGAACAGTATAATAAAGTGTTAGAAATTCGCAAAAGAGTACTTGGTCCAAACCATATAAAAGTAGGATATGTTTATAACAATTTAGGACTTATTGAAGAATCAAAAGCAAACCTAGAGGAAGCCCTAGTTTTTTATACTCAATCATTAGCTATTGCTAAACATAATTATGGCGACGATCATCCAGAAACAGCAGACGCCTATATTAAAATGGGAGGTATAAATAGGATTAAAGGAAATTTTGTTGTTGCTAATGATTTCTTTCAAAAAGCTTTAGGTATTCATTTAGAGACTTCTGGACCAGATCATCCAAATACCGCTTCTGTCTATTATAACTTAGGGACTTTACATGGGAAGACAGGAAATAATATTAAATCATTGGCTTTTTTTTCTAAGGCAGCAGCCATTTATAAGACAACATTTGGAGAGGCGCATCCAATTGTTAATGTTTTTCAATATTTGATAGGATTAGTGCATATTGATCTTAACCAGTATGATCAAGCAGAAGTCATATTAAATCAAGTGGTGCAGTTTCAGAAAGATAGAGGGGAGATGAATGCAATAGAAATGGCATTAGCTTATGAGCATTTAGGAAAGGTGCATCTAGCGAAAAATAATAAAGCTGTAGCTATTGATTATTACGACCGCTCTTTAGAAATATATGAAGCAACTAATGGGATCAATCACCCCGATACCTATACGGCTTATATATCCAAAGGCAGAGCACTTTGTGCGCGGAAAGATAATCTTCAGGAAGGGCTAGTTGCCTTGAAAAAGGCAGTACAAATTGGGCAAGATATATATGCGAATGAGCAGAAAAAATTATTTAGTGGTTATCTAGAATTGGGCAAATGTTATTTGGCGTTGGGAGCTTATAAAAAGGCAGATAGTTTTCTTTATTTAGCATATAATCTATTACCGTTTGCTGATAGAAATAATTTATATTCGAGTCATGATTTAGTGAACACAGAAATTGAGTTAGTGCATTTAAGTTTGAAAAAATTTCAAGAATACCAAAATGTAAATGACTTATATGAAGCGAATAAACGACTACCTAATATTGAAAGACGCTTAGATTATTTAAAACAACACTTCCAAAGTATTGATTCTGGTCAATCCTTAACGGATCAGTTTTTTGATTTTTACCAATATGCTATTGATATAAATTATCATTTGTACGAAGAGACAGGAGATAAACAATATGCGAATAAAGTATTTGATTATTCAGAGAAGAGTATGACGTTTAAGCTGATGCGGACGCTTCAGAATGAGGAGGCCTTACAAGTGGCGGGTATCCCAGATTCTATGGTAGGTAAAACGAATGACTTGAGTGCAGATATTACTTACAAAGAGAATTTATTATTTGAAAATAATCAAAAGGAAAATCGAGACGAAGAGCTGCATACTTCTTTGACTAGTCAATTATTTGATTTGCAGGAAGTACATGAACAACTGCTAAAAAACATTGAACGAAATTATCCGACTTATTATCAATTAAAATATGATCTAAAGCCTGCTTCGATAAAGGATTTACAGAAGGAGGTCTTGTCTAAGGAGCAAACTTTAGTAGAGTACTTTGTGAGCGATCACAACATTTATGTATTTCTAATTAATAAAGACGGAATTATTTTGAAACAACTTTCTAAACCAGCAGATTTATCTACAATGGTGCAGGCATTTAGAAAAAGTATTCATGAATATGATCCTTTAAAAAATAATGACAATTCCATAAAACAATATGCCAATCTTGGGAAGGCTCTATATCAGCAATTGATCGCCCCTATACAAGCGGATCTTCGATCTCAAGTTATTTTTGTCACAAATGGTTTATTGGAATATTTGCCTTTTGATGCATTAGTAGTTCAAGCTCCAAAAAACCAAAGTCAATTTCACAACTATAACTATTTGGTATCCAATCATGTGATCAGTTATGCTTACTCTGCCACTTGGTTACATATGATTTTAAAAAAGCCACGAGAGTCATTTACTTCCTCTTATTTAGGAATAGCGCCTAGTTTCCCGTTAGAGAAAGGGAGTAAAAGAAGTAGTCGATCTAATATCTTCGATCCTTTAAAATATAATCAAACAGAAGTAAAAGATATCAAGGAGATAATGGATGGAGATGTATTACTCGGAACATCAGCTACAGAAGAAGCTTTTAAAGATATAGCAAGTTTGTATCAAATTCTCCATCTGGCTACTCATGGAGAATCAAATATAGTACAGGGTAATTACTCGTTTTTAGCCTTCGCTAATCCAAAGGATACTACTAAAGGACAGGTACTTTATGTGAAGGATTTACAAAATATAAATTTACCTACCGAACTAGTCGTGTTAAGTGCTTGTGAAACAGGAGTCGGAGAACTACAAAAAGGAGAAGGAGTCGTAAGTGTAGGTAAAGGTTTTTCTTATACAGGTGCAAGAAGTGTACTAACGACCTTATGGAAAATTAATGATAATACAGCGGCCAAGTTAATGCCTTTATTTTTTGAAAATATAAAAGCTGGACAAGCTAAAGATATAGCCTTAACGAATGCAAAAAATACTTTTATAAAAACAGAAAGACATATACATCCATACTATTGGTCGGGTTATTTAATTTATGGAGATACTTCAAAAATAAAAATGAGTTATTTTCCTAGTGTTATATTGGGAGGGGTATTTGGAACTTTAGGATTTGGCTTATTGGCTAGTTTTCTGTTTTTAAGAATTAGAAAAAAATTGTGATACTATAAAACGAAGAGGGTATTCAAAGTCTAATAAGTAATTGACATTTTTACCATGAAAAAACTAAGACTTGCATCAGCACGAAGCCACGAAG
>JALZWC010000366.1 GCA_023300255.1 Saprospiraceae bacterium
CGCCCATCCGCTTTGCGGTTCAGGAGCTTACACTCCTTCATCTTAGAGTAAAAAATGACTAGCTTAAAACGACCAATTTATTCTCACTTTTTGCCTTAGGTTATTTTTGGCCGACTACTTACGTATTATAAAAACGACTTTTCGTTCACCCTAATTAATAACTTAAGGAATAAACGGGCTATTACCGGGGCGAGTGGATTTCGATAACTATTATCTCTCTTTTTTTTATAAAGACAAAGGAAAAATTCCTTTTCAATATTAATTTTCTATCATATTTAGATTTTTTTACGCCACTGTCAGCTTACTTAGGAATATATAAGGCAAATAGATGAATTGTTGAAAAAAAATACTTTCTTATCGTAGTTTTGTAGAGTTATTAGTTATAACAAAATTAAGTTTCTCCCGTATTCATTAAAACAATTAAGCATGTTAGCTTAATTAAATATTTCTAATAATTCAGGGAATAAATTTCTTCCTAGTAATCTCATCCCCTGACCGTTTTTAAACAGATTAAAATAAGAGTATATGCCTTATTTATTTACCTCAGAGTCCGTTTCTGAAGGACACCCAGATAAAGTATCGGATCAGGTATCTGATGCAATTATTGATGCTTTCTTAGCAGGAGACCCCAATTCAAAAGTAGCTTGTGAAACACTTTGTACTACTGGTTTAGTGGTAGTTGCAGGAGAAGTGCGATCAAAGGCTTATGTTGATGTTCAAAAAGTAGTTAGAGAAACCATTGCAAAAATTGGCTATACTAAATCAGAATACCAATTTGATGCAGCTTCTTGTGGTGTAATTTCTGCAATACATGAACAATCTGCTGATATTGCACAAGGAGTTGATGTTGGAAAAAATGCAGAAGATCAAGGTGCTGGTGACCAAGGAATGATGTTTGGTTATGCAACAAATGAGTCTGATAACTACATGCCATTGGCATTAGATATTTCTCATAGAATCTTGCAAGAATTAGCAGCTCTTAGAAGAGGAGGAAAAGAGATGACTTATTTACGTCCTGATTCTAAATCTCAGGTAACGTTGGAATACAATGATGACAATACACCAAACCGTATTGATACGATTGTAGTTTCTACACAACATGATGATTTCGCTGAGGAGTCTGTGATGTTAGCACAGATCAAGCAAGATGTAATTAATATCTTGATGCCAAAGGTAATTGCTAAGTTACCAGCAAGAGTACAGAGTTTATTCAGTGGCGAAATTACTTTCCACGTTAATCCAACTGGTAAGTTTGTAATTGGCGGACCACATGGTGATACGGGCCTTACAGGCAGAAAGATTATCGTTGATACTTACGGAGGTAAAGGTGCACACGGTGGTGGTGCTTTCTCTGGAAAAGATTCTTCTAAAGTGGATAGATCTGCTGCTTATGCAACAAGACATGTCGCTAAGAATTTGGTAGCAGCAGGTATTGCAGACCAATGTTTAGTACAAGTAGCCTATGCGATTGGCGTAGCACAACCAGTAGGTATTTTTGTAGATACTTATGGTACTAGCAAAGTGAAAATAACAGATGGAGAAGTTGCAAAGAAAGTAGCAGAGCTATTTGATATGCGTCCAGCTGCAATTATTAAACGATTTGGTTTGACAAATCCAATCTTTTCAGAAACTGCTGCATATGGCCATATGGGAAGACCTTGCGGTACGAAGACGATTAATGGTAAAACGTATGATACTTTCCTTTGGGAAAAATTAGATATGGTAGATGCTATTAAAAAGGCATTTTCTTTGGAAACGGCTACTGCTTAAAAAGAAGTCAGAAGACAGATTGTTCTGGTTAGCTTGCGCTAACGGAACTGTCAGAGGTCAGATTTATGATGTTGACACTTTAAATTAGTCTGTATTTTGAGAAAAAAAGGCTTAGTGAATTATTCACTAAGCCTTTTTACATTGCTTATAAGTTTTTACTTATAGGAAGTATCAAGTCTCTATTCTCACAGTGAAACGGTCTCGCTTCTCTGCTCTCGCTACAAATATTTAGTAGAATTCCTTTCCTTGATAATATCTTTTAATTCTTTTAAAAATTCGTATTGATTAGGAAGTACTTTTTTGAAAGCTTCCTTTATAGCGAAATAACTACCTTGATTTTCCATATCTGGAATCATTTGCTGTAAAGTATCTTTTACAAAAATTGCATCATCCTTAATTAAACCTTTCAAAGAAGGAATGTCATGCCAATCACCTTCTACTGCTAATGCCCCTTCCGTTTCTCCATCTAAATTAGCCACAGGATCTAACTCTATAGCTTGATCTTGCTGCACTAATGCCAAAGCCTTCGCTTGATCTTGTAGTGCTCCTTGAGGAATACTCCATTCTGCTGCTTCACTTTGTTCATTGGGCTTCACTAAGAAGACTTCTAAACCTTTATCTCGAACTCGATAGATGATTAAATTTGCTTTATTGAGTAAACTCATGATAATCGTTTTCTTGTATTAATGTAGGCTCTTTGATTAAAGGGGGTATTAAATTAACAATAGCCTAGTAAAAAGGTTGTTCTTTAATAGGAGTATGTTCATTAGTGAACGAAATTAAATAAGATAGACCATAATAGGCAGTAATTTTTTCTTATAAGGATGCTTCAAAAACCGCACATAGCCTAGCTACGTAAGGATTTTTTAAGTATTCTTAGAAGGAAAAA
>JALZWC010000367.1 GCA_023300255.1 Saprospiraceae bacterium
CTAGTCCAAAAACTGTTTGACCGGAGGGAGTTTTTTTGGACTAGAATTTTTGGTTCTTTTTTTTCAATGAAAAAAGAACGTACATATTAAATACACTACTTACAAATGGTCGAAGTTGCAAATAAGTCAGATGTCCAAGCAGTAGATGCTTTAGCGCAATCTTATGTTGATTTAAAACAAGAGATTGGTAAAGTAATTATTGGACAAGAAGAAGTTGTAAAAACTGTCATTACCTCCCTTTTTAGTAATGGACATAGTTTATTAGTTGGCGTACCTGGTCTAGCAAAGACCTTATTGGTCAGTACCATTTCAGAGGTACTAGATTTAGAATTTAAACGAATTCAATTTACGCCAGATTTAATGCCTTCTGATATTACAGGTTCTGAAATATTAGGCGACAATAAACAATTCAAATTTAATAAAGGACCTCTATTTGCCAATATCGTTTTGGCGGATGAGATTAATAGAACACCACCTAAGACCCAAGCTGCCCTATTAGAGGCGATGCAAGAACGGTCTGTAACCATTAGTGGTATTCGACATATATTACCTGCTCCTTTCTTCGTATTGGCTACACAAAACCCAATCGAACAAGAAGGAACTTATCCTCTTCCAGAAGCACAGTTAGATCGTTTCATGTTTAACATACCTTTGGACTATCCTTCTTATGAAGAGGAAGTACAAGTAGTCAAAGCGACCACTAGTACGAAAAAATACGACTTGAAAAATATCGTCACCGCAGAGCAAATATTATCTTATCAGAATTTGATTCGGAAGATTCCTATTTCTGATAATGTGCTAGAATATGCTGTGAGCTTAGCTTCTAAAACTCGTCCGAATACGAAGTTGGCTACTCCTGATGTAAATAATTACATTTCTTGGGGTGCTGGACCTAGAGCTTCTCAATATTTAGTACTAGGTGCTAAATGTAATGCAGCCATCAATGGCAAGTACTCTCCAGACATCGAAGATGTACAAGCGATTGCTAAGTATGTTTTACGACATAGAATTGTTAGAAATTATAAAGCAGAAGCAGAGGGTATTACGGAAGAAAAAATAATTGAAGGTTTGTTTTAATAGCTAGCTTAATTAAACAATTTCTTATAAAAAAGGGTCGCTTTTGTGAAAAAGCGACCCTTTTTTCGTTTATTTAGCTTTATTGTTCGCCATACGTTGGGAACCCTCCCCAACCTGTCAGCACTCTTTTTGCCTCTAGGCAAAAGCAATCGCTAATCTTAAAAAGGGAGGGAGTCGTCTACGATTAAATATTTTCCTTCGTAGAAAACGCTCCCTTCCTAAAAAAGAGAGTTGAGAGAGTTCATGTGAGTTTGCTGATCAGCTACTATTTAGCTTTGTAAATCACCTTCCCTTGATGGTATTCAAAACAAAAAAAACACCATGCTCCTAGACCTAATCATAGTCATCATCTACTTCACCACAATCTTCGTAGCGGCCTTATCAGGCAGAGTAGGAAAAGACGTTACCACCGAAGAATATTTTTTAAGCAATAGAAATTTACGTTGGTACTCCGTAGCTGTATCTACAATAGCAACGAATGTACAAGGCTATCAATTCTTGGGGATGATGGGGTCGGCGTATTTGTATGGCTTAGCACAAGGAAATTTAGAGATCAATGCGATCCAAGGATTATGGCTGTCAGCGTTTATTTTTGTGCCTTTGTATATAAAAGATAAGGTGATTACGGTAAGTCAGTTTATCAAAAATCGCTTGGGAGAGACGGCTGGTTTGTTTTATTCCATTTCTAATATTTTATTATTTGCGACGATTGCTTTAGGTGGCGCTTTGTTTTGGGGAGCGTATGCAGCTGATTTAGTATTCGGAGATTACTTGTCTTTTATTCATGAAGATCGGACTATTCGAGCCGCTATTTTATTGACAGGACTAGGGATTTTCTCTGCTATCTATACTTACTTAGGCGGCTTAGGAGCTGTGGTGAAAACTGATTTGATTCAATTTACGATTATGGTAGCGGGCGGTCTGATCGTATTGATCGCTACCTTGAAACAACTTGGCGGTTGGGGAGAATTATACCAGAAAACGCCTGAATTAATGCATTTGCATTTGCCTGCAGATCATCCACAGTTACCTTGGGTGGCAGCTGGTGGTTGGTTTTTATTAAACATCAATTATTGGTGTGCGAATCAAAGTGTCATACAACGATCTTTGGCAGCAAGGAGTTTAAAAGAAGCGCAGATTGGTTTGATGGTAGGAGGTGTATTGAAATACTTTATGGCGATATTGATTATTATTCCAGGTATTGCCTTGGCAGGAATATTAGGAGATAATCCTTTGCAAGATCCAGATCAAACCTTTCCTTATTTAGTTTCCAATTTTTTACCAGTAGGTATGCGAGGGATTATCTTATGTGCACTTTTTGCTTCCTTGATGAGTACGGTAGATTCGACTTTTAATTCTTTGGCCACCCTTTGGTCGATAGATATTTATAAGGGGTATTTAAATAAGGATGCCACCGACGCACAAATGGTGGCTGCTGGCAGAAAGACCATTTTGGTCTCTTTAGTAACGGGTGTTGCGATGGGATTGGTCTTACTCTATTCTAAAATGTCAAATGTAGAAATGGCTTTTACCCATACCTTAAATGAATTGCGCTATTATATTATCACGGGTATTGTCGTCTTAATATGTACTGCTGGATTTTTAGTAATCCCAAAACAACGGTTAGTGATTATTGGCTTTTTGAGTACCTTTGGTTTACATTTCTTTCTAGAAAATTTCTTTCCAGATATGAATTATTTTGTGAGAGCGGGTTGGGTAATTTTTATTGGATTTTTAGTAATTGCCATTCCGACGATCTTACAAAAAGGGTGGCGTCCGTTGAAAGGGATCTATCATTCCGCTTCTCCACGATTGACTAAGGTAGGGATACTATTGTTGTTGTCTTTGGCGGCGCTGCATATTATTTTTCATTAGACTTGTTACCCTTTAAGAAGTGCTTCTATGAAACGTGGATTTTTTTTCGATAGTTTTTCCTAAAAAAATAGTACATAGCCCAGCTACGGACTCATTTTTTAAGGAGAAATAGTATGAAGAAGTGTAAGCTTCTAAACCCTAACGATTATCTACAAGTGCTATCATAAAGCCCTTTCAGAGTGGGGTTTTCAAAAAAGCCTCCATGGAATTGGGATACTTTTAAGCCTTGAACCTGTCGGCCAAGGTTAATGGATCGTATCTACGATTAATAACAGCTTTGCTTTAGGCAAAGTGTAAGAATAAATTGGTCGTTTTAAGCTAGACATTTTTTCTTCTAAGGAATGCTAAAAAAATAAGCATAGCTGGGCTACGGTTTCTTTT
>JALZWC010000368.1 GCA_023300255.1 Saprospiraceae bacterium
GATATGACTATGGGCAGGGTATTCGCCTGGACATCTTAAATGCAGAGGTAGATATACAACGAGATACTATTAATTTATTGAATCTAAAAAATCAATTATCCACTGCCAAGCGTAATTTAAATGCTGCAATGGGTAATACCATAAATACAGATTTTGAGGTAGACACTTTAATTAGCTACCAACAAAGCTTGTCCTTAGAACAACTACTAAAGGAAGCGAAAAGTACAAATATTTTAATTCAATTAGTCAATCAAAATGTAGCGGTATCAAATTACGATTTTGAAATTATTGATGCGAGTAAAAAACCAGTCTTAGGAGCTAATGCCAACTATAGTTTCAATTTTTCAGATAATGCCTCTGGTTCATTTGTAGATATATCCAACAGTAGAGGATTAGCTGCAGGCCTAACCCTTTCTTGGAATTTATATGATGGGGGTCGCCGAGAAAAACAAAAAGAGAATGCGCACATCAATATTGAAAATCAACTAGTACAAAAAGAACAAATTTTACAGCAGATAGAAACTGATCTAACCAATGCTTGGGAAAGTTATCAAAATTCTTTGTTTATATTACAAGCCGAAGAAAAAAACCTAGCTACCAATCGACTCAATTTTGAACGGACAGGAGAACAATTTAAAGTAGGTCAAGTAAATTCTGTAGAATTCCGACAAGCGCAATTAAATTTATTGACGGCTGCTACTAATTTGAATTCTGCAAAGTATGATGCTAAGGCGATTGAAATTGTTTTGTTGCAATTGAGTGGACGGTTGATGGATGGATTGGATTAATTTCCTACTTATTATTGATAGAACCATAGCTACTATTCAGCATATAAGGAATGGTTCAATAGACCATTCCTTATATATTTCTAATTGATGGATTTTTATCATTCACCTATATCCACTGCTCCTTTCAATTTTGCTGCCATGTTATAATGGGGCTTTAGTACAGGAAACCCAGTGACTATATTTCTACAAGCCAACCCGATAAATATACTTCTCTGGCCCCATAAAAGAAGAATCCTCATATCCAAAATCCTTCCAATGTTCCGCTGTGTAAGTGGAAAAAGTAGTCATATCAGAGAGTACCCATTCAATCTCCACCGCTTTTGTATCCGCATAGTCTTCCATACCTCGGCGTTCATCTACTAAGCCAATAAAGCCAGTTGGGGAAGTCTGATATATTTTGGTCCAACCTTGATCGGCTACTAATTGAAAGCCTAAAGTCTCTTCATAGAATTGTTGTAGTAAGAGTAGATCATTATGATAAGTCCACGTAATAGATCCATAAAATGCTAACTCCTTTATAGCCGTTTTCATATGCTTGGCGGGAGCCAGTGCTGCCATAAATAATTCATTTTCTGGATGCTGTTTGAACTGTTCAAATTCTAGTAAATAGCCACCTGGATCTATGGCAACAAACCCATCATGTGCACCACCGTCTTTGGGTTTGTAAGTATATTTGATTGGTATATCTTGTTCTTGGGCATAAGTATACCAGGCTGGCAATTGATCGGTCAATAAAGCAATGGCAGTAGATTTAGTTTGCTCTTTTGAATGCGTCTCATTGAATGGATGTAGTTCGATAAAAGCATCTGTACTAATCTGAAATTTTGCGGTCCCTATCTTAGCTAAACCTAAGATCTTTTCATAAAATGCAATCGCCTCAGTTAGGTCCTCGTAATACAAATGAGTCAATTGTTGAGTGACCCCAAATGATGCCAAATTCCGATACGCCGAATTCTTACTTAATAATTCATTGATGCCTTTAGGGCTATAGCCCAATAATCGGCCAAAGCGCCTAGCCAATGCTTCCAGTTGATTGGAATCTGTTCCTTTATATGCTTGTACATCAGTTTTCCATTGCTGGTATTGCGCCAATCTTTTACCTCTATATATTAAGACGACCGTCTTCCCCACTGTCGCTTCGGCTGGAAATAATAGAGAAACTGGAAAGTCGGTTTCTCTATATAATAGTACTTGATGTTTTTTGGCTACGCTTTGCATCTCCTTCCACCATTTATCGACAGCCGCTTTGTCCATTGGGTATTGTAAGGCCATTGGTTTGGCGTCATTAGCGACCATTTCGCAGTAGACGTCGAAGGCAATTATTGTGGGATCTTTTTGGGCGGTGCAGGCGGTGAATGTTAATAATAAGAGGTATAGGTAAATTTTTGGTTTTTGCATGTTATTGATTTTTATCTGGATTGCTAGGAATAACAGAATGTTTCCTAAGATTTCTCAAAGTTAAAAACATCTTGTTATCTTGGGCAGCATAAACTAAGTTTATGCAATAAATCTAAAACAAACAGCTAGGGAAATTAAAAAAAATTACTCCCTTCTATTAAAACAGATTAAAGAAACCCTACAAGAAGGAAAGTTACAATCTGTCAAACTTGTTCGTAGACAATTGGTCTTGACCTATTGGGCTATTGGGAAGCGTATCGTAGAATTTGAACAAAAAGGGCAAGAAAAGTCGGTGTATGGATCTAAGTTGTTAGAAAGGCTTTCAGAAGACTTGTCTGACCAATTGGGTCATATACTACTATACATGTGAACTAGAACAGAGAGCAGAGAATAGAGAGTAGAGACAGGTTTCGTTTACAAACAACGAAATTTGGTCATTTCCTGCCTGCGTGCCTTGGCTATGGTATATACATAAGTATTTGCGTAATTGACGGGGACGAGCCTGTCGGGTTTATCTGGCTGACTAGACAGGCCGCCAGGCAGGAGCTACGCCCCTTAAGAACGTAACAAATACTGGTATTTTACTATAGACAGTGCCGAACCTGTCGGGTTTATCTGGCTGG
>JALZWC010000369.1 GCA_023300255.1 Saprospiraceae bacterium
AGCCAGATACTTGGATAGTTTTATGAAGTAAGATCCTCTCTAAAAACTATGTGGCCTATGTACCTCGTATGTTTGTAGCGTGGTAAAAAATGTCAACATATTATTGTGTTCTTTAGATTTAATATATATGTTCCCCCAATTCTTTACACACTCTATTTATTTTAATCTCTATTCAATGCCTACAACTACTAATTCCACTCCAGATCCTATTAAAAAGGCAGATACCATGACTGTTTGGGAGTCTATAAAGGACTTTTTTAATAGCTTATTAGATTTACGAACAGGAATGGATCAAGAAGGAACCCTAGAAAACATCCAGAATAATAAACGGATGAAGGGGTCAAATGCTTGGTTATTAATGTGTTCGATTATGGTAGCCTCTTTGGGCTTAGATCTTAACTCTCCTGCCGTCATTATTGGCGCCATGTTAATCTCCCCACTAATGTCTCCTATCTTAGGCATTGGTTTGGGGATTGGAATCAACGACCGTAGAACTTTAGTCATATCGATACAACACTTTGCGATTGCCATTGCGATTGCCTTAGTTACTAGTGTGGTGTATTTTAAACTAACTCCTTTCGGGAATATTACGGATGAAATCTTAGGTAGAACAGAACCAACTTTACTAGATGGTTTAGTGGCCATATTTGGCGGTTTAGCAGGGGTTATATCAATTACTAGAAAAGATAAATCGAATGCTGTACCGGGGGTCGCTATTGCTACGGCATTGATGCCGCCTTTATGTGTAGCAGGTTATGGTTTGGCTAAAGGGGAATGGGACTTTTTTTTGAATGCATTTTATTTATTCTTTCTTAATTCCTTTTTTATTGCCATCACTACTTATACCATTATCAGAGTGCTTCGGTTTCCTCATAAGAAGTATTTGAATCAGAAGGAACGTAGAAAAAACAATATGTACATTCTTATTTTTTCTGCCATAATTCTAATTCCTGCTTTAAATATTTTATTTGATACCGTACAACGTACAAGACAAATGCAAGAGATCGAAACTTATCTAAAAAAGACGATTCAAGATGAGGATACCATTATCTCTGATTGGACTTTTGTAGGAGAGAAAGAACAAGAAGATAGTGATACGATACAACTGATTTTGAAAATAATTGGAGAACCAGTCAGTAAGGAGACTTTAATACAATGTGATGCAGACTTAGAAGCTTTAACTGGCAAGCAGATCAAGCTGATTACCTATCAAAGTGAGGAAATTCCAATAGAAGACATGCAAAAACTAGAAACGGAATTCAGTGGCTTTCAAGGAGAATTTGCTAATCGAATACATGCTTTAGAGCAATTACAAGCTAATAAAAATGCAGAAATTGTTGCGCTTACTGCTCAACGGGATAGTTTGAATTTGGGCAATATGCTAGATGTTTATCAAGAAATAAAGACACTTTTTCCATTGATAGAAGAGGTGGCGATTGCTACAGATGTGATGAAGACAGATTTTGTGAATAGTACAACGATTCCTGTTGCTATGGTTAAGTGGGGGGCAAAGAAATCTACGACTGGTAAAAAAAGGGATGAACCTAAATTAGCCGACTTTATTAGAATGCGCATAAAGCAGGATACTATTCAGTTGATACGGTATTAGAAAAAGCTTTTAAACTTTTTTTTAATCGCTATCTGCTGGCGCAAAGGCTATAGCCTTGTGTCTACTATCATTAAAGGCTTTGCCCATATATGTTGGACTAAGAGACGAACTCTTGATAGCAGAAACTTGAAAAGTGGCTGTTATCTGGGTTTCTCGGAAAGATGACAGCCATTTTGAAAATTTCTGCCATCATCAGTTCCTATAGGATCATCTGATAATCAATCAGTTTTTTTGATAGCCTGACATCTATGGGCTTTGCCTTTATATTCCTACTATCATTTCATCTTTACCCATCCTCCAAATATTAAAATAAGATTTTATTCGTTACAGTGTACTAAAACACCCTCCATTTTAAAATCTAGATCATAATGAATAAAATTACCTATTTCTTCGTCTTTTTTACTTTCCTATTAATTAACCAAACTATAACAGCCCAAGTAGGCGTAACAGGCTCCTACTTTACGCAAAGAATACCGGAATGGGAAACGGCGATAGTCGGTAATAACAGTAATAATAGAATTTTAGAAAAAGGATATAGTGTGGGCGTAGACTTTTTTATGAAGCCTTTAGAAGAATGGCGACTGGAATTATATCCCGAGATTGTAGTTAGTAATAGTAACACCGAGTTAGTAAGCGGAACAAATATAGCAGAATCCTTAGATTTAAATACGGCAGGTTTCAATTTGAATATGAACATCTATTTACTCAATTTTAAGAGTGATTGTGATTGTCCTACTTTTTCTAAGCAAGAATCTTTTTTTGAGAAAGGATTGTTTTTACAGCTAAGTCCAGGATTTCATTATTTAGATGCAACTTATGAAATTGACGACTTTTTCAATAATGTTCGTAAAAGTACAACGAACGAATGGGTACCTAAATTAGGAATTGGCTTAGGTTTAGATATTGGACTCACTGACTTTATAACGATAACCCCCATCGTAAAATATGACCGCTTTCTGAATGCTTCTTGGGATGGATTATTGGCCATGACAAATGAGCCTACTAACAGTATAGTTTTAGGAAGTGAGACTAGCCATATCAATCGTTTCTCTGTAGGTTTACATCTAGGCATTCGATGGAGAGAATAAGGCAAAGAGTAAGAATAAATTAGCCATTTTAACCTGCCCAGCAAGCCCGTCCGCTTTGCGGTCTGTCTAAAGCCAGATAGATTCACTTGCTCT
>JALZWC010000370.1 GCA_023300255.1 Saprospiraceae bacterium
CACAACTCAGAGAGTCGTGTTACACTTAGCTATGAACCGTAACACAACTCTCTGAGTTGTGCCACATGCTACCGCTTTTATATCTGACGATCTAATGATGGCTACCCGTCTAATGTTGGTCAAGATGGCAGAAATTTTCAAAATGGCTGTCATCTACACTGCTAAAAATCAATGAATTGCAATCTGTTGAATTTGAGTTACTTATGATGCATGAGCAATGTTAGACGGGTAGCCCTAATGATTTTTTAAATATTGGCTGTCAACGTCTTACGACTTCATACTTACTACTTTATACTTATTACTTCACTAAGATGTTTTAGGCTAAGTATCTTTGTAATAAATAAGCAAAAAATATTACAGAGGTTAGAGAAGTGGTAGAATTGCTAAGCCCCTTTAAACGACCTTCTAATTATAAACTATATGGAGATTGATATTCAAATAAAAGACACAACGCTACTTCCGCAAGAATGTATCGATTTCGTTACAAATGGAAGTGCAGGAGGTATCGCTGTATTTATAGGAACGGTCCGAAATCAGACCAAAGGAAAGAAGGTGCTTCGACTAGACTTTGAATCTTATCAGCCGATGGCCATTTCTGAAATGAAAAAGATTGCAGAGAGAGCAGGAAAAGAATGGCCGATACAAAAAATAGCCATTCACCATAGGGTAGGTTCTTTAGCCATTGAGGAAATAGCGGTGGTTATTGCAGTAGCTACGCCTCATAGGAAGGCCGCTTTTGAGGCTTGTGAATTTGCAATAGATACGCTGAAAGAAACGGTTCCTATCTGGAAGAAAGAGTTTTTTGAAGATGGGGAGGTTTGGGTGGCTGCTCATCCTTAGGTTGAGAGGGCGGCAAAATCATACATCAAAAATCATAAATCATACCTCATATATCCATCATGATTTGATCTAGATGGATATATGATTTATGATGTAAGATATCTGATTTTTGATTTGCTGCCGCCTACTCCAAACTTCCATAAATAATAGTATACAATCGTTCCCAAAAATCTGGACGACGATAGCCAAATACTTGTCCCATACCGACAAATATCAATTCCTCAGAAGGGTCAATAAAAAACTTAGTATTAAAAGCACCGCCCCATTCATAAGTACCAGGAGATTTTGCAGACCAAGCACTTCCTGCTTCTGTTTTTAAAGCAAAGCCTAAACCATAGGTGATTCCTGGTAAAGGACTATAGCCCGTACCTTTTAGATTGACTAATGGTAATTGATCAGAAGTCATTACTTCAATAGCCTTTCGACCTAATATTCTATGTCCTTTATAAGTACCTCCATCACATAAAGTCTGTATCATCTTGGCGTAGTCTGTTGCTGTACCAGACAAACCGCCACCACCTGCATAATGGTTATTATCTTTTTTCTTTGGATAGTCTACGTTCATTCCACCCATCATTTGAGTTGTAGCATTGATTAATTTGCCTGATTGATCGTAGATGTAGAATGGAACCAATCTACTATGACGATCTTGTGGTAAATTGAAATAAGTATCGTTCATTTCCAAAGGGTCAAAAATGTTATTTCGGAAATACTTATTTAATGATTTCCCAGATACAACTTCTACTATTCTTCCTAATAATTCCATATTTAAACCATATAAATATTCTTCTCCTGGTTGGAAAATTAAAGGTAAGGTCCCAAGTTTGTTTGCCATTTGTTCGGTAGTCATTTCATCATGAAACAAACCAAAACCGTTAGCACCTAATTCTTCATACACTATTTGTATTTTACCAGGATTGAATAATCCGTAAGTAATACCAGAAGTATGTGTTAATAAATGCCGTATCGTAATAGGTCTTTTGGCAGGGACTGTAGTATAGCTAGAATCTGCTGGATTAAAGGTATCTAACACTTTAGACTCCTTAAAAGCGGGTATATAATAATGTATTGGATCATCTAAGCCTAACTTCCCTTGCTCATATAATTGCATAATAGAAATCGTCGTAACCGCCTTAGTCATAGATGCTAAACGATAAATATCATCGTTTTTATATGGTTTTGTTTTGGTGTCATCTTGGTGACCAAAACTCTTATGATATACGGTTTTACCTTTTCTGGCGATCAGGAAGGTTCCGCCTGGCATTAGGCCATCTTTAATATACTTTTCTATATGTTCATCCAATAAAGCGAGTCGGTCAGTGGATATACCAGGGGAGTCCATTGCCGCACTGATCTTGGTAACTGTTTTAGATGGACTTGTCTGATTGGTGATTTTTTGAGCAGTACTACAACTTAGTCCTAGAAGTAAAAAAGAGAATAGACAGATAGTTTGCAAATAATTTTTTTTCATGTTTTTGTTAATTTGGGCTACCCATCTATGGTTGTAAGTGATTAAAAATCAGTAAGTTAAAGGCACGTTGATTTTCAAGAGTTTATGTTGAAAAAACGCGGTGTCTTTGTGCTTCTGTGTTCAACTATAGGCGTATAGCCTTAATTTGATTAGGTCGGTTATTACTCTTTGCGGAAAATTTATTATACCACTATTAAAAACCAGTTTAACGACTTCGTGAAACGAACAAAATAACTTGAACCATTATGCTTGTTCTTTTTCCTCCTAAAAAATGCAGAAAAATAAGTCCGTAGCTAGGCTATGCACTGATTTTTT
>JALZWC010000371.1 GCA_023300255.1 Saprospiraceae bacterium
GCTCGATAGTCTCTCAGAATGAATTCTGTGTTACTATACTAGATTCTTCCTCCACGTTTCTTTTTATGAGAAAACCCTTCTTCTTTTAATTGGATACTTATTTTTTTATCGCTTCTATAACTGTACTTTCAAGAAACTCTGATATATTTGTAGTTGTAGCGGAGTCTAGCATTATTTGTCTTTTAAGCGACTCAAATATATACTATTCTTCGCTATTTCTTTATTCTCTTAGATGGAACAAATCGCAACTACGCTCTGTCCGATATCTTGACTATCTCCAGTGTCTAGTGTCGTGAGGAAGACCATCTAAGTATGCTTACTTCGATTTCAATTAATGATAAACAAAAATTGGAATTATTTAAAGTAATTTTAGCTTTTTAAACACTAATAGAATGAGTATATTTTCTTTCTTCAATTTCCTTAAACTAAGAAATAATCCAAGTACCAATATTTTTTTACTAAACGACCATAAAACTGGATTCAAATTAAGTAATAAGATTGCTGGTATTATAAGGAGAAACTCTAACTTGAATGTTGAAGTAAGGACGTTTTATTTGTTTTGGAATAATTATAAACAGGATAATAATAAATATATAGTAATTGTTAGGCACCCAAAGGAAATAATAATTTCAGGCTACTTGTATCATAAAGTATGCAGTGAAGAATGGTCTCGTAAAGTAGAAGGTTATTATTATAATAGCTGGGAACAAAATCATTTTTATCAAGGAGCTGTTGCAAAAAACAAAACATATTTAGATAAAGCTAAAACATTTAGTAGCCCAATATCCTATCAGGAAAAACTGAATATTCTTCCTCAAACAGAAGGTATTATTCATGAGATGAACTCTGTTGCTAAATTGACTATAGATGGAATGTATCAACTAAATCATTATCATCATTCTAATACCATTGTAATAAAATATGAAGATTTGGTTTTTAATCATGACAAGACTATTATTAAAATGTGTGATTTTTTAGAATTTAGTAGTAGAAAGTCTAAGAAGATTATTGAGTATAGTTTAGTTCATAATCTTTTGATACAAAAGAAGAAAAATCAGGTGACTTCTCATGCTACCAATAAGAATGTTATAAAAGACAGATATAAAGAATATTGGAATGAAACAATTGAGGCGGAATTCAATAAATTATTTCCAGCTGATATTCTCTCTAAATTTGACTATGAATAATTATATGTGAAAGGAATTAAATAAGTTGAGCCAGAAGGCGCAGTTATTTTTTCTTCTAAGAAATTCAAAAGATCAGTGCATAGCCTAGCTACGGACTTATTTTTCTGCATTTTTTAGGAGGAAAAAGAACAAGCATAATGGTTCAAGTTATTTTGTTCGTTTTACTATGTGACTCCAATCTCTTTTTTGTTCTGCTATTTCTCTGATTAAGAAAAAGGCAAATTCTACAGAGTTGAATAGTATCGCTTATTTTTTAGGTTTGAATCGAGTTAACATAGCGGTGCAATCACACAATCAGATTTACTCTACGTATAACAAGGTAATTGAAACATAAAAGCGGTCCCTTCATTCAATTGACTTTGTACTCGAATAGTAGCATTGTGTAGTTTAAGAATCTTTTGTGCGATAGCCAATCCAAGCCCAGCACCGCTACTTACTTCTCCTTTACGATGTCTTTCAAAAATATGTATTTGATCTTCCTTAGAAATACCCGGACCATTGTCTGCGATTTTAATTTCTACATTATGATTCAGCGGACTAATTTTCAAGGTGATCTTTCCATTATTCGGTGTAAACTTAATGGCATTATCCATTAAATTTTGGATGACTCTTTCTACTAATCCTAAATCAGCAAATACCATAGGGAGTTTATTAGGCATATCTAAGGATAAGTCTATATTCTTTTCTTGCGTTAGTATTTGGTATTTTGCAAAGACATCCTGTGCTAATTCACCAATATAAAAGGGTTCCTTTTCAGGTACTATTTGTTTGGCCTCTAATTTAGAATATTCGAATAACTGAGCAATTAATTTAGATAAGCGTTGGGAAGAATTCAAAACCGTTTTTAAATATTTTTCCCTTTCTATAATTGTCAATGTCTCATTTTTCATTTGCATTGTTTCGATGTATCCTTGCATAATAGTTAAAGGAGTTCTCAAGTCATGCGAGACATTTGCAATCAATTCTCTTCTTAAATTTTCTACTGATTTTAATTGGTCTATATTTTCTACGATTTGATCGGCCATGCCATTAAATGTGTCGGCTAAGACTACTAGGTCTCCACTATTTTCTGGCGTAATTCGAGCGGAATAATCCCCTTCCTTAAAACGTTGTACTGTTTCAACGATTCCTCTTAAATTTCTTGTCAAAAACCAAATAGCTAATAGACCTAAGAGCATAGCACCCAGTAAAGTAATCCATGCCATTTGCTTCCCCAATTTAAACATATAGCTACCTCGCAAATCAGAAACAACGGCCATTTGTTCTTCACTAGCTAAAATTATATAGACATAGCCTTGTAAAATATCTTTGTTTAAAATAGGAGCAGCTGAAAAAATATTTTGAGTATTCGGATTTCTTGGATCGTCTCCTTTTATAAATGGGGGGTCCTCTTTAACTTGAATAAACCTTTTAATCGGATCAAGATTAACAGATTTTAATTTAACTTTTTTATTAGGAGCAACATGTGTAACAATCGATCCTAAAGTATCTAATACATAAACCTCTACGCTAGGATTGATAACCATCATAGAATGCATAATATCTTTGAGCGCAGCTTTATCGATAGTTCCATCTTTCATCGGTTTAGTGATGATATTTGTACTATCGGCTATATCAGCATATAATTTTTGATTTATTTCTAATATATATTCTTCTGCTATATAATGGGAAATGTAATTGTAAGTTACACTTACCGTTGCTAATATAATTAAAAAGGCGAGAGATATTTTGAAGTATAAATAATTATGTTTTTTCATTGGATTACTATGTGTAGTACTTAGGAATGTGTATGGAATAAGTTCATAATTTAGGGTAGCTTATTTTGTTCTTAGTTTTTGCTTTAATGAAGGATAATTGTTGATACTTTGACTGAATTAAAGTGAAAAATAAGAGCAAAAGAAG
>JALZWC010000372.1 GCA_023300255.1 Saprospiraceae bacterium
GATCCGACCACTGGAAGTGATCGGACCAATTGGGTTGGAATGGCCCCTACTTTGTTTTACACTCATATGAATAAGATTATATAATATCAGAAACAAAATAAAAAGCCTAAATTTGAAATATAAAACTAAAGAAAGCATATTCATAACTCCTAAACGCAACTACATTACACATTATCAATAAGATTGCATAAAAAAAATGTATGGAAATAAATAAAAAAACGATATTCAAGATATTTGAAAAATTAAAAAAGCCAGAGCTATTAGAATATTTAAAATCTTCTTTCATCGAAATGGAGGACAAACAAAGAAGAGCTGTTTTTCAGGAACTATATAATGAAACCACTAATAAGAATATAAATCCTAAACAGCTGTATTCAAAAATAGTAGCGTTTCATAAAAAATCAGTTAATGGAGAATATTATGCACCATTCAATATTAATTCTAAAAACTTCAGGAACATTCCGAACGAAACAGATGAATGGTTTTCTGAAATGAGCTATTATCTTGATGAGACCACGAACCTAGTCGAAAAAAAAGAATTCAAGATAGCCAATCAATGTTTTGAAATACTACATGACACGATTGAAGAGATGGGTAATGGAGAAGTCGTATTTGCAGATGAATACGGAGATTGGATGTTAGTCACGAAAACTGATTACGAAGATGCATATATAAAATCACTAGCACAAATAGAGGAGGAAGATAAATTTGCGGAGAAAGTAGTACCATTACTTGTTAAGGATAGCTATCAATCTTTCAGTAGTAAAATATATAGTAAGATTAAAAAAGTTGCTAATTCAAAGCAATTAAAAAAAGTGCAAGAACAGATAAAGCTAAAAAATATTAGACTCAAATAGTGTAACACAATTAGTATAACACAATCTTAGGAATGGTGAAAAAATAAATTCACATTCTTGGCTGCTTCTTTTATCCCTATTTTCTCCCTTAAAAACAGTCATAGTATCAACAATACTCCCGTTTTTAATGAAGAAACTAGGAACAAAATAATCTACCCAAGAATATGAATTTATTCTCCCACCATTCCTTAGGCAACAAATCTCTAACACAAATAAAAGAAATTATCAATGAATAAAACAATCCAACCAGGCACAATAGGAGAAGTAAGCACGACTGCCAAAGACGAAGACATGGCCAGTTATTTAGGAAAAGACACGGAAGGTCAATTCCCCGAAGTGTACGCTACTTCTAAAATGATCGCTTTAATGGAATTCGCAGCTGCGGAAACTATGAAACCACTTTTGGCAGAAGGAGAATTATCAGTAGGGGTAGGTGTGGATATTATGCACTTAGCAGCTACACCTAATCATACAAAAGTAATCGCTAAAGCTACTTTTTTAGGACTAGAAGGTAAACTGTACCGTTTCAAAGTAGAATGCTTTGATACAGGCGGTTTGGTTGGAAAAGGAGAGCATACCAGGGCTATTATAGCATTCGATAGATTAGTCGCAAGTGGTCAAAAAAGAGTACAAAAAGAATACATTTACCATTGCGTTCATCCTGAGTATTGGGCAAAATATGCAGATAAATCAACCTACTTCCCAGAGCAATTTGAGGCAGAAGGTTTTATTCATCTATGCAGAGCAGACCAAATGGAACATGTCCAAACAAATTATTTTGTTGGGGTACCAGAAATTACGGTCTTAAAAGTGGATGTGAAAAAATTGACATCTCCACTAAAAATAGAAGCGGCTAATGGACAAACTTTTCCGCATATATATGGTGGTTTGAATAGAGATGCTATCGTGGACGTTTCAAGTATAAAAAAGGAGTAAGACATTAGTCTCTTTAGGAATGAAAGAATAATAAATGTTATTTTTTTCGTGTAGTCCTTTTTCTGTATTAGCCTTTAAAAAATAGTACCATTTTCGAAGTTGTATAAATTGTTGGAAGAAATGATAGAACAAGCGGAAAGGCAATATGGGGAATGGCCGATGGTGGGGTAATATTTTTTTAACAAAAAAAGAATAGTAAGCTATGGAAGAAGGATACATAGAAATTGACCTGACGAATGAACAAAAAGCAGCGATTATAAAATATGCGGACTTTTTTGTTCGAGACGCGGTGACAAAGGCAGATTTAGCCAACAAACGAAAGAAATGGATTAGGTTTCGTCCAGGTGTGGCAAAAGAAGTCGCAGGAGAATTAGCGTATCATTTTAATCGGACCAAAAATAATCACTTGTTTCATCTGTTGGATGAATTAATAGACCATTTGGAATATTATGAATAAAAAAGCGCTTGCTAAGGGAATTAAATAATGTACCAATTATGGTGTAGTAATTTTTATTCGTAAAGAAGCTTCAAAATTAAGTTATAGGGTTTAGAGCAAGAAAGCTGTATAAATAATAAACATGAAAACACTAGGTATCGGTTTTGTTGGAGCTAAATATGGTGCACGTATGCATTATGAAAATTACAAAAAATTACCTCAAGGATTAATTGAAATTAGAGGAATTTGTTCCCGTACTCCCGAAAGTGCGGAAACTTTAGCGCGCGATATTGGCGTTTCTTTTGCGACGGATAATTTAGATGCGCTGCTTGCCCGAAAGGATATTGATGTTATTGATATTTGCACACCGCCAGCAACGCATCATGAAATTGCTATTCGAGCTGCCGAAGCTGGTAAACATATCATTATGGAAAAACCACTCACTGGTTATTTTGGTGAACCAGGTGATCAAGAGCCGATAGGCTTACATGTACCTCGTGCTAGAATGAGAGCAGGGGCAAGAAAAAATGCAGAGGCGGTCAGAGATGCAGTTAGAAAAAACGACGTCCAGTTTTGTTATGCCGAAAATTGGGTTTATTCTCCTACCATCGCTAAGATGCGTAATCTTATTGCGGCCTCTAAGGGTTCTATTTTAGAGTTGCGGGCAGAAGAAAATCATTCAGGGTCAACTTCGGAATATAACCGTCAATGGAAAAATACTGGCGGGGGCGCATTGCAGCGGATGGGCGTTCATTCTGTCGGAGCTTGTTTACATATTAAACAATGGGAAGGTCAACAACGGACTGGACGGCCAATTCGTCCCGTTTCTGTTATTGCTGATGTGGCGGACCTAATTAATACAGAGGCTTCTGAACGAGCAAAAAAAGCAAACGCTCATAAATGGATTAATTCAAATCCAATCGATGTAGAAAATTGGGCGAACGTAACGATCCGATTTGATGATGGGTCAAGAGCTACGGTCCTTGTAAGTGATGCCGGACTTGGTGGTTTAAACACTCGGGTAACTGCCTTTATGACGGATGGTGTGATCAAAGCTAATATGACGGCCAATGATGCTGTAGAAACATACGCCGTAGATCCTAACGCATTTGGTAAGGAATACTTTTCAGGAAACTTAGAAACCAAAGCTGGTTGGAATCGACCAAGTTGCGACGAAGATTGGTTCCGTGGATTTGCGCAAGAAATTGAAGACTTTGTGTATGCTATTCGAGATAACCGAGCACCTTTTTCTGGAATTGATCTCGCAGTAGATTGTGTAAATGTTATCTATTCCGCCTATTTGTCTGCGGAAGAAGGTAGAATGGTCCTATTAGAGTAATGCTTAGGAATGTGTATGGAATAAGTTCGTAATTTAGGGTAGCTTATTTTGTTCTTAGTTTTTGCTTTAATGAAGGATAATTGTTGATACTTTGACTG
>JALZWC010000373.1 GCA_023300255.1 Saprospiraceae bacterium
TACGAGAAGAGCAAGAGTTCTTAAAGCCTATTCGTCGCTTCTCTAACTCCATGAAAAGGCAAGAAGCGTCAACTACTTTGATAAACTTGTCCTTTAGACCAATTAAATTTTATAAGATAAATTAAGTAGGGTATAGGCATTTGCAGGAAAGCAAGTCCTATTAGTTAAGACGATATACTACAAATATAAGGCATATTGACTAAGAAGTAAATAGCCTTTACTATATACTAGGGAGAAAAATTCCCCCTATAGTATAAATAATCAATATAGAACTTAGGAAAAACAAAAAAACTCCCTTTCTTTGCAGGAATTTTATAAGAGATGTTGTTTAAGAAGAGTTTCCACTTAATTCACTCTGAAAAACAATCATTTAGAACCAAAATCATTCACTAACAGAAAATTCGTAAAGACATGGCTACATTAAATTTTGGCGGGGTAGACGAAAATGTTGTAACAAGGGAAGAATTTCCCGTTGAAAAGGCTCGTGAAGTCCTTAAAGAGGAAACTATTGCTATTATTGGCTATGGTGTGCAAGGTCCAGGTCAATCATTAAATTTAAGAGATAATGGTTTTAACGTGATTGTTGGACAACGTTCACCATCTGCTTCATGGGATAAAGCTGTTGCTGATGGCTGGGTACCTGGAGAAACTTTATTCTCTATTGAAGAAGCAGCTACAAAAGGAACAATCATTCAGTACTTATTATCCGATGCTGCACAGATTGCTGTATGGCCTACTATTAAGAAGTGTCTAACTCCTGGAAAAGCATTATACTTTTCTCATGGATTTGGTATTACTTTTAAAGAGCGAACAGGTATTGTTCCTCCGAAGGATGTAGATGTTATCTTGGTAGCACCTAAAGGATCAGGTACTAGTTTAAGAAGACTATTCGTAGAAGGCCGTGGTTTGAATTCAAGTATTGCGATTTTCCAAGATGCAACTGGTAATGCTTTTAATAGAGTAGTAGCATTAGGTATCGGTGTAGGATCTGGTTACTTATTTGAAACAACTTTCAAAAGAGAAGTATATAGTGATCTAACAGGTGAAAGAGGCACACTGATGGGCGCAATACAAGGTTTATTCGCTGCTCAGTACGACTTACTAAGAAAAAGAGGACATACGCCTTCTGAAGCCTTCAATGAAACAGTAGAAGAAGCGACGCAATCTTTATATCCATTAATCGCTGAGAATGGAATGGATTGGATGTATGCCAACTGTTCTACGACTGCACAAAGAGGTGCCTTAGACTGGTGGAAGAAATTTAGAGATGCAACTGCTCCTGTATTTGCAGAATTATACGATAGCGTTGCTTCTGGTAATGAAGCGCAGTTATCTATTGACTCTAACAGTAAAGAAGATTACAGAGTAAAGTTAGAAGAAGAACTAAAAGAACTTAGAGAATCTGAAATGTGGACTACTGGTAGAACAGTAAGAGGTTTACGTCCAGAGAATAAGTAACTATATAATCTTAGAATAGCAGTGTATTATTACTGAGCTATTTTTAATGATTCCTTAGGGAAATTCCCTAAATAAAAGTCCGACGCTTTCATTAGCGTTGGACTTTTTTCGTTCCATAACAACTACTATTCCTTCCTGTTTTTCTGCTTCCTTCCCATTAAAATAGAAAATTCAAGTCTAAATTTTACATTGAAAGTGCTCTAAATACACGTTTTTGCTACAATTTGGAAAAAAAAGTAGACAAAAGCTTGTTCCAATGTTAATTCAATGTTAACTTTGTGTAAAGAAGTTATTAATTGTAAAGTTTGGATTTAAAAGTAAGTGTCATGAAGCAAAAAATAATAGTACTCCTAATAACCATTGTCTCGATGAATATAAACCTAATCGGCAACAACGATCCAGTAGTATCAGGAACAGAAGATGTTAAGCCGATGGAGGAATACATGACGATAGAAATCAACGGATCTATAGAATTATATTCTGTGTTAAAAGAAGAAGTCGAATTAATAGATACGGAATTGATGGAAGAAGGACATAAAGCAACTACTAGTAATTGGCAGTTAGCTTATAATCGAGATTACTTCATCGGTCACAGAGGTACTAAAGTAGAAGCTATCACGCCTAGTAATTTTAAAAAAATTGCTAAGAAATACTTTGCAAACGTTCCCGTATTGGCAGCTAGTATAGGAAAACGAGGATTCCGTTATAAGAATTTGCCTACTATCATTATGTATTATAACAAACAAATCACTCAAGGAAAAGCATTAAATAAAGAGGATAAATTATCAGTTAGGTCAATGGGAAACTAAAGGGGAAATAAGCTTAAATATTACCTAGTAATTAGATATTTCCTTATGATTAATTTTCAATTATAAGTATACAAAATATTGATAATCAATATTTTATAGAATAGTTACGTTATACGGTTATACGTTTAAAATTAGATAACGTGGGCGAGACTTTAAAAGTGGTGCTCTATTTCTTCCTGAAAACGAGCACCGTATTGTAATAGTACCTCTTTTTGGTTTACAAAGATTGACATGGGTAGCCTATGAATCTTTTGTCTTAATGACATGCTCTTTTATTTTTTAAGCATACCACACCTCGCTACTTACAATCTTCTTCTTCCATTTACTTAAAGTAATACTTATCGGCTATTAGGGTGAATACTAATTACACCAAAGGGAATTGTTATACCTGGATACAGTCACAGCAAGAATCAAAACCATCTTAGCGATCAAGAAGTTGAATAGTTCATTATTTACTTTAACATTTCCTTTACAATGAAACTAACTTTTAATTTGTTCTAATGTTAACTAAATGTAAACTATTAGTAAAATACAGGTTAATTGACTAATAGATTTCAGCGTAATAAATTTAAAATTTTAAGCTATGTCAAAGAAATTATTTAAAGAAAAGCAAAAGTTCCAAGGAGTCGAAATCATAATGCTTGTAGCATTATTAATGATAGGAGTCGTTTATAAATGCGTTAGCGAATTGCTACAACCTACAGAAGGGCTTTCGTTGACTATCGGTATATCAGTAAGTATATTAGCCGTATTGGGTTTTATCATGACGTATTTATTGAAACTGAGATTAAAGACTGTTGTTAAGGCAGACCATATTAGTTTCTCTATGCCACCACTACAAAGTAGTAAAGAGAAAATTAAATGGGAAGATGTAGCCGTTTGTGAAATTATTAAAACGCCATTACTAGCTCAATGGCATGGTGGGAATATCTGTTTTAATAATGAAAAAACATATAGTTTTAATGGCAGAAACGGTGTTCATATTGCGACAAAGAGTGGAGAAGCATACTTCATAGGTTCTAAAAAGCCAGATGCGCTTAAGGATGCTATTCAACAAGCTATCAGTCTTTCCTTGTAGATTTAAATTTTCTAGGGATTTTGTTAACAATGATTCGTGGTGAATTTTGGCATAAAAAATTATAAAGGACTATAGATAGTTTATAAAAGAGTAGTAATCCTGGAAGCTTTACCATCGGATGGCTA
>JALZWC010000374.1 GCA_023300255.1 Saprospiraceae bacterium
GATTTCTTAGCTATTTTGCCTTCTTTTTCCAAACAGGTAAAACTTCCTTTTTCTTCCTGTGTTTCCCATTCTATTTTTCTTAGATTATTCAAAAATAATAATGGAAATTGCAAGGCTATCAAACGTTTTTGAATCTCTTGTTGTGCTGCCTCTGGTGTTTTATCTGGATGATTAAAAGGAAAAAAAAAGAGCGTTTCTGATTTATTTTTTAAGGGATGTTGTAGCTCCTCTAGCAACTTGGGCACAATTAAATCTTCGATACAAAAAGCCACAGATGGATCATATATATGTGGTGTAGTCGTATACTGAAAGACCGACTTGAAACCTATCCCAAATTTCCCAATCTTAAAGGTGTCTTCTTTTTTTGATGATTGTCCAATAGAAGTAATCGCATTGATATGCCCAACAGGTTGTTGGTTGGGTGGACTAACGGTAAACCCAATAGTACCATTATGAATAAAATATAAACCTTCTGTTCTAAGAATAAATTTTACATAAGTAGCTTTTACATCATCCGCATTTTGTAAGAGCTCATATACAAAATGGGCCTTTTCAGAATACTTTTCAATGATGGTATCTTTGATACCTCGCATAGATACCTTATTCAAAAGACGCAGAGAGTCTTTTCGATCTTTGGTGAGTTGTTTAAAATGTTGTTGATTTATTTTATTCATTAGACTTAATGCTGAATGAAAAATTTTGAATTTTGAATGCCTGTAAAACGTTGACATTCAATTATTAATTTTGCTATAGATCGTCAGTTAAGAAAGATAATCCTGCAACCCTAACCAGCGGATGGCTAGCGCCGTCCGATGGTAACGAAACCTCTTCATCGGACAGCGATAGCCATCCGATGATAAAATTTAGATAATCCAATCTATAACGTTTTACCACTTTTCAAGCTAACGATCTACATACATTTTTTTTTAGAAAAAACGCTATTATTTAAAGATCATCTAGCATCTTTTGAATAATTTTTTGAGTAATATGCTTCTGTTTTAATTCTTCTTTTGTTTCTTTTAAGAATAGTAAAAACATTTGCTCTCCTTCCGTTAAGTGTAACGGTATTTCTTGCCAATCTATAGTAACAGGCATAGCTAATTCTTTAAAAGCATCATAAGTATTCCTATCCATCATAAAAGAAATTAAGGTAGGAATACTGTTTCGCAACTCCGCTAAATGATAAAAAGCAGATCTACTTATGTCTCCCCAAAAATAGACTTGTTTATTAGCTAATAAATTTAGTGAAGACAAATTCTGAAGCGATTCTTTATCTCCCAAAATGATACAACTATTTGGATGCTGTGGAAAGCGTAAAAAATCTAGTATATCTGGTATAATAAAAATAATGGTAGCTGTTATCTCGACTTTATTCCATTCTGGTACAGTTAAACTTATATCCTGAAGTGGTAAATTAACAAATACCTCCCCCGCTAATGCCCGTATGCGAATTAAAGGCAAAACTCTTTTCAAATAAAAACGGTCTTCAAATTGTATGGCTTCTTGGCGAATAGCAGATGTAGGTAATAAAATAGTCAATACCTCTTTCAAGATTCCTTGATGCTCTTCTATAAAGGTCGTGGGAATATCTATCGGTAATGTTCTTGTATATATATCGGGTTTTGGATTTTTTAAAAAGTACGTACCCACTTTTAAAACATTCGCCCATTGTGCCAAATACTTAACCACCTTTAAAGGATGTGCTTGCATCCAATGCAATAACTGCGGCAATTGTTTCTGCGTCCTCATTGCCACCTCTCTAAAAGTCAAAAATTCTTTTTCCTTTGCTATATATTTTAAGTAGTCTTCTACATTTTCAAAAAAAATATCATCGGGCATAGAAATGTCTCCTGCATGTCGAGTTGAGACGGTTTTTAGTGTCACCGTATAGCCATACCCTTTCTTATTTTTTGCGCCTTCTAATAATCGACGTAAAGCAGGATATAATTCTTCTAAAGGCATTGAGGCTTTGCCTTTATTACCTTTAATGTGTAAAGGGAATAGGTGTTCTCTTTTTAGGACTGCACTTAGGAAGTCTTTGTATTGACGGAGGGCTTTTTTTTGTATGTCGGCAGGTGTTATCAAAATAATTATTAGTGAATGATGAATGAGAAATGGTGAATTAATAATCTCCAATGTGTTGCCATTTTTCAATAACTAAACCATTAGAACGTTCCTCTCGATTATCACCCGCATAGAATATAGTGCCACCCTTGCTACCTGTTAATTTTTCCCAATACTTAAAGTTTTTAAAAAAAGAGGCTTGAACAGTAGCAGAAGATTTAATCTCAATAGGGTTCAATTGGATACCCTCATCTATTATAACATCTAACTCATTCCCTGCACTGTCTCTCCAAAAATAAAGATTAGATCGTTCTCCTTTATTAAATCTATTTTTCATTAACTCTGTAACAATAAAATTTTCAAATAGCGCACCTCTTGAAGGATGATTATATAAATCTTCTGAATTCTTAATTCTTAACAAATTAGTCGCTAAGCCCGTGTCATAGAAATATAGCTTAGGCATTTTAACTATCCGTTTTTTAAAGTTTTTAAAATAAGGCGGTAATAAAAAAACGATATAACTAGCTTCTAAAATACCAATCCAAGATTGCACAGTTTTAACATCTATCCCTAATTCGTTAGATAAGTTAGAAAAATTGATTTGCTGCCCCACACGACTTGCGCAAAGCGCAATTAAGCGTTCAAATAAAAGTAAATTTCCAATGTTTTTTATCTGACGTACATCTCGTTCTATGTATGTTCTAGTATAAGCAGAAAAGAAATCAGTTGGGGGAAGTTGTTCTGCATGAATCGCTGGATATGCCCCTTTAAATAGTAAATCATTAATACCAATTGGCCAATTGCTCGTCGTTTGTATTTCTGCAACAGAAAGTGGTAATAGGTCTATATAAGCCGCTCTTCCTGCCAAACTTTGTGTTAACTTTTCTTGTAGTAAAAAATTATTAGATCCTGATAAGATAAAGCGACCTTTTTCTTTACTATCGTCTAGTATTTGCTGCAAATACGATAATAATTCTGGCACTCGCTGTACTTCGTCTATAATCGCCCCGTCTTTATATTGGTACAAAAAACCTTTCGGGTCTTCCATAGCATATCGCCGAGTATCAGGATTCTCTAAGGAAAGGTAAGGCTTATCTGGAAAACAGATACGAGTCAAAGTGGTTTTACCGCTTTGACGAGGACCAATAACCGCTACTGCTTTAAATACTTTGGCAAGTGCTAATAATTTTTTCTCTGCTTGGCGTTTGATCATTTTATGTAAATTTGGAATCTGATTCCAAATTTACATAAAAAATACAACTTGTTCATATTATACCTAGAATGTCTAAAACACTATACATTTCTGCCTTTGCTGATTGAGGATACTCAAAATCAAATCGACCTAGTTTTTTAGCATTATTATGAGCCGTTTCTTGTAAAGGTTTTAATCTCTGGTAAATATCGTTGTTGGCTTGTTTGTAATATCGTTGTGTTTTTTCGTAATTAGGTAGATACTGCCTCAATTCTTTAGCTGCACTTTCACATTGTGCGTAATATTTACTCGTTTCTTTAAAATGTAATAGATGCCAAAATTCCAAACAAGGTGTGTTAACTAAAACTTCAACTTGAGAATATTTTTTTAGCTTTTTGATATACCTTTTGAGTTCTTGTAATTTAGATTGTTGTCCTTTTTTTGTCTGCTTGTCTTCTTTAAGAATCGTATCCATATCTAAGAGCCATATAATTTTATCATAGCCTAAATTTTTATTTTCTATAACAGAATTATATTGATCTGCTAATTTTTTCTTCTTTGGCAATTCTGGTCGAATGTCTATATTTAATAAGGATTCATGCCTTTTCATCATTTGAAAATACCATACTTCTGTTTCGCCATCTACAATAATAGCGTAGATTTTTTTTCCTATTCTTTTCTTATGAGTATTATTTCTCGCCATTAGCTGTTTCTATATAGTAGTCACTTAAATTGGGCGTCGCTCCTAATTTACCTATTTTATAAGCATTATAGATAGAGGTCGTATTTCTCACAACAGAGGAATCAAAATCTGCTAAGGAGAATAAATCTGTACTTCCATTTGGTTTTTTTTCGGTAAACCAAATAGCATCTTGACGAAATATATCTCTCTTCATTAATAGTTCTCGATGATGTGTAGTAGCTATTAATTGGGATTTTTTAGAGTTAGTTAAAAAAGTTAGCAAAAAGTGTTCTAACAAATCTGGGTGTAGGGAAGATTCTATTTCATCTATAAATAAAATAAATTTATTTCTAATCATTAAGTCTAGCAAGCCTGCCAATTGAAAATAGCGTTGTGTTCCTTGAGATTCGTTAAAATATTCCAATGAATAGGAATTTTTACCATTACCAGCTGGTGTATGATAAAAAGTAATGTCATTATTGAATATTTTTTCTAAGCCATATAATTCACCCTTTTCTGCAACGCCACTTGTTTTTAGTAATTTCAAGACTTTTCCCATCTCGTTCTCTTCTTCTACTTTAATCTGAAAATCAGTAATATTAAAGTCTGCCTTACTCAATATTTTTATCAGATTATCTTTATCAATTTGTAGCTTTTTAAGCTGATCTATTACATAGGTCATTAATTTCGTCGTGGAATCCGAACCTACTAAATCACCTAGTTCTTTAGAAAACCAATCAATCGTTTCTTGTAATGCAGAGGCTTCAAAATTAGTTTTTAGATACCCACCCAAAACAGTATTATTCCACAAGGTATTTACTTCTAAAGCGGTCTGCTTATAAGCAGAAAATTTCATCTTGCTTCCAAATTGGATCGTACTTATCTGCTTTTTACTATCTGTTGCTCGTTTATAGACCAATGCTTTATTGGGCTTATAATAATATAACTTCTCTTCAACGATGGCCCACTTATTTAATTCAATTTCATATAAATACTTTACTTCATTCCGAACAAATTCTAGACTAAAAAAGGTATTTTCATTTGGGGTGTTTTCATCAAATAGAAAGGGATTGAAATCAAAGGTTTCTGTCTTTTTATCTAAAGGATTCAGCACAATTTGCTTCAAAAAATCTAATGCTTTTAATATTGTTGTTTTCCCAGAAGCGTTTGATCCATATATCAGCCCTAATTTCAATAATCGAAGCCCTTTCTTTGG
>JALZWC010000375.1 GCA_023300255.1 Saprospiraceae bacterium
CAAAAAACTAGTGCATAGCAGGGCTACGGACTCTTTTTTTGGCTTTCTAAGACTGGAAAAGGGCAAGCCAAGTTGAGACAGTTATTATTTCGTCATTCCGAATACAATTTCAAAGATAGAATTCTTTAGATCAAAGCTACAGATAGATTCGATTAACAACTTGTTTTTATCTGCTAAGTACACTGTAATAGAAGTTATTTTATGTTTTGTGGAGCGAATTTTAAGGTAAATCAAGGCTTGTCTAGCTAGCCAGATAGACGCGAAGAACGATAATAGCCTTAATTATTTGAGCGATGAGCAACGAAGAGTTGTCTCAAAAGGCGTCGACAAAATGCAAATAAATTTCTGTTACAGTGTAATAATTCCAACAATTGAAACAAAATTAGCTTTTCGGTGGTTAAATATGGGGAACACGTAAGGTTCCCACCTATAAAAAGACCGTATTTATCAAAGTTTGCTATTCTTCTCCGTTGTAATCCACAAATGGTCGCACATTTTCATATCTTTGTCACTTTTTGAAAAAATGTTTCCTTTTATATTAAGGACGATATTAGCGAAAAGGCAAGAATACAATGACTTGATTTCTAGTTATTTATTCTACTTTTGAAAACTAGTACGGTAATTCAGAGAGAAAAGAAACTTTGAAGACTATACATATTTTATGATTAGGGGCATATTAGTTGATGTTTTAAACCCTAATACCTAACAGAAAATTTAATTAATTGCATGAGGACTAAACTTTCACAGTTTAATTTTGAGTTACCAGATGGTTTAATCGCTAAACATCCAACAGAATATAGAGATGAGTCTCGCTTGATGATCGTTCATCGAGACACTGGGAAATTTGAGCATAAGACATTTAAGGATGTATTGAGTTATTATGATAATGAGGATGTTTTTATCTTCAATAACACAAAGGTTTTTCCGGCTCGTTTATTTGGTAGAAAAGAAAAGACTGGTGCAAAGATTGAGGTTTTCTTATTGAGAGAACTAAATCGAGACCAAAAGTTATGGGATGTATTAGTAGACCCAGCAAGAAAAATTAGAGTAGGAAATAAGCTATATTTTAGTGATAAAGATAACAACGATATATTAGTAGCGGAAGTAGTTGATAATACGACTTCAAGAGGAAGAACTATTCGCTTTTTATACGAAGATACGGAGGAGGCGTTTTTTGTAGATTTACACAGATTAGGTAATACACCTTTACCAAAAATTATTGAGAGAGAATTAGAGCCATCAGATAGAGAGCGATTCCAAACAATATATGCCAAGGAAATGGGGGCGGTTGCAGCACCTAGTGCTGGTTTGCACTTCAGTGAAGAATTAATGAAGCGCCTAGAATTAAAGGGTATTAATTTTGCAGAGTTGACCTTACATACGGGTTTAGGTACTTTCCGTTCGATAGATGTAGAGGATTTGTCGAAGCATAAAATGGATGCGGAGTATTACAAAATACAGGAAGATGCAGTGAGTAAAGTGAATACGGCATTAAAGAATAACCGTAAGATATGTGCAGTAGGAACGACTTCTATGCGATCTATTGAGTCTGCTGTATCAGCTAATAATAATTTAAAACTGGCAGAAGGATGGACCAATTTGTTTATCTATCCGCCGTTTGAGTTTACGATTGCTAACAGTATGATTACGAATTTCCATTTGCCTAAATCTAGTTTATTGATAATGGCTTGTGCATTTGGTGGACGAGATTTAATCTTAAGCGCATATGAGGAGGCTATGAAAGAGAAATATCGCTTCTTCTCTTATGGAGATGCAATGATGATTGTATAAGTGAGGTAATAAGTATAAAGTAGTAAGTATGAAGTAATAAGACGTTGACAGTCAATGTTTAAAAATCATAATGATCTACTTTATTTTGACACTTTTACTAAGGAGGTTAATTCCTTTTCAGAATAAATATTTAGCAAGTCTCTTGTTAAAAATAAAAAAAGATCCGCCCACCAGCGGATTTTTTTTTATTTTGGGACTATTGTAGATAACATTTATCAGTAGTTATCTATTTAGCTGAATAATTAAATGAATAAAACAAAACTAATTTTTATTGCAATAGTACTCCTAGCAGCCTGTAATAAAGAGATTTTATATGAAGAATGTAATGGATTAGTTGGAACTTGTTCAGGGAACTCTAGGGGAGAATATTGTTTGTTTGGCTATAAATGGGGAGAACAGTCTGTTTTTGAAGAAACAGGACCAAATGCAGTCGGTCCTGGTACTAGTGGAGGTATTATTTCATATAGCTTTCAAACAGAAATCCAAAAAATAAGTACACATAACTATAATGGTATATCCACTTTACCTTTTGATAGAAAAGGAGATTGTGCTAGAGATATGATGAAAGAAGCTTTGATGGACTATGAAAATACTGCAAACCTTAGTTTTCTAGAAGAAGAAGATGATCAAGATGCGGATATTAAGTTTTATGTCTACGAAGCAGAAGATCCTACAGTAGGATATCCAAATTATAACGATGTATTATGTTCTCAAATTGGAGGAAATATTATTTTTAATAATAGGAAAATAAATAACTGTAATTCTTTTTACATCTTAGCGCTTCATGAAATTGGACATGTTTTGGGCTTAGGACATACCAATAGCTCAAATGTAATGAGTCAAAGCTTAAATAAATACAATTTTGACGGATTACAGGCAGGAGATATAGAAGGAATAACCTCTATATACGGAAAAAAATAAAATAACGTATACAAAAAGCTGCTCTATACTTTAGCTTTATGTATGCAGAGAAGTTACAACTAATGGTCGATCACCTAACCCCATTGACGATCTAAGTAACGACGGAGTAATAAGATCGTCTAAACGACGGTACTTACTTATTTCGTTATTACATAATCAATAAACGCATGTCAGAAGATTACGTACCTCCAAAAAGGAGAACTTCAAGCAGTATTGGTCGATGGGCATTGATCTTTGTTTTGTTTAGCATTGCCTCCATGGTATTGGTGAAATACTTTAAATCAGGTTTTGGAATGCCTAGTCTCACCGACTTGACGAGTTTTTCAACGGGTGATCCAGATATGACTCATATTCCAGAGGAAATGCAGATTACTTACATTCCTTCTGATTACCGATCATCAGTGAATGAAGAAGATGCAATGGTTATCTTGTCTAATCCTCAGCGATATCGTAGAGATTTTGATCAATTGATCTATTCGTTCAATTTATCTTTATTATCTCATGTCGCTAATAGAATGGATCTGAGTAGGAACGTGAAAGGGAATTTGGAAACAGAATATCAAAAGCACCACGATTATTATAAAGAATTGTATTATAAGGATTTTATAGCCTTAAGAGATACCTCTGATAATACTAATCAACTATGGTATCAAAATGAATCGGCAAGTGCGGTAGAAACTTTAAATGAAGTAGCTTCTAAATATACTTGCTCTTTCGTGAATGTAGTGATTATGGGTTTGTTAGATGCTGGATCCTCTGCTATGACTGCCAAAGGAAATAGAATCGATACACCGTGCGGAATTGCTTTACAAGAAGGGCTAGGTCCTACCATTAAGCGATTACAAGAACGAGCAGCTATAGAAGATTTTGCAAAAGCCAAAGGTTTATTAGAAGAGCGGGTTGAAAAAGCAGTTGCAGAGCTAGCCACTATGGAGATAAGGGATCGAAAAGGATTGAGTAAGTCGCTAAAAACAAAAGTTTGGGGGATGGATGTCTCTACAACAGATATTGAAGTCTCTGCAATGAGTATTCTAAAAGTTGGGTTTAAACTAGATGAATATTTTGATTTAAGTTTGAATGATAAAAGGAAGATTGTTACGGTTACTTTACCAGAGCCTCAAATACTTTCTCACGAAGTCTATCCAAAAGTAGATAAGCTTGAAGTAGGGTGGATGCGAGAATTACAAGATGAAGATTTTAATAGAAATTTTAATCTATTAAGAACAGAATTTCGGAAAGATGCTATAAATAGTGATGTCATGGATAAAGCAAAACAAGAAGCGGCTAATTTAATGGACCTGATGTTTTCGCCAGTGATTTCTAGTTTTAGTAAGAAATATCAATTGCAAGTGAAGTTCCGACGAACGGTAGAGGAGCGTGTTGATTTTTCTTCGATAGAGGGGTAGATTTTTATAGAAAATATTTCTCTACCGTACACTTTTGAATATTGAACGATTTTGTAGGGGCAATCCCTTGTGGTTGCCCAAACTTGCCGCCGAAATAGGGCAACCACAAGGGAATAGGGCAACCACAAGGGATTGCCCCTACAAGAATCCTCGATTTTATAAAAGTGCACGGTAGAGAAGAAAGCACCAAACCAGAAAACCCAATACTCCCACTCACAACTACGGAGTAGTTGAACCCGAATAACCTCGTATGAAATACGGAGATCAAAACAAAACGAATGAACTTCCGCCTACCCCTCCTACTAGGACTAAGCCTCCTACTCAACGCCTGCCAACAACCCATACCAGCAAGTGAAACCTACGATTCCATTCAAATAGCCAGAGACCAATGGGGCGTCCCGCATATATTCGCCCCTACAGATGCAGAGGTGGCGTATGGTCTAGCATGGACGCAGTGTGAAGATGATTTTGTAACGATGCAAGAGCAAATGATCGCAGGAAGAGGGCGCTTAGGAGAAGTTAAAGGCAAAGATGGATTGACCATAGATTTTGGCGTACAATTCATGGGCTTATCAGAAATAGTGGATAAGCACGCCCACCAACTCACCAACCAACATTTTAAAAAATACTTAGCTTCTTTTATAGCAGGGGCCAATGCTTATGCTAGTCTACATCCAGAAGAATTATTATTACCTGATTTATTCCCTTTGAAGGAAAAGGATGCCTTGATCGGTTACTTACTAGGGAATGTAGAAATTTCTGGGGCGGGTAAAGACCTTGTCAGCATATTAGAGGGTAGGGTAGCAGAAGGATTTAGTTCAGATTTGCCGACAGGCTCCAATGCCATTGCGATAAGCAATCGAAAAACCACAGATGATTATACCTACCTAGCGATTAATTCTCATCAGCCATTAGAAGGCTGGTATTCTTGGTATGAAGCACACTTAGTGAGTGAAGAAGGACTCAATATCTTAGGCGGTACCTTTCCTGGAGGAAGTTGTATTTTTCATGGCGTTAATGAAAATTTGGGCTGGGCGCATACCGTCAATCATGCAGACTTTTCAGATGTATATGAATTGGTTATGCATCCAGATAAAGAAGGAATGTATCGCTTTGATGGAGAATGGTTGCCCTTAATAGAAAAACCCTATTGGGCATGGATGAAGCTTTTAGGTCCTATTAAAATACCTATTCGCCAGACCATCTATGAAAGTAAATACGGACCTACATTTGAGACAGATAAGGGCTTTTTTGCTTGGCGGTTCTTAGTCGCTCAAGGGATAGGGGCAGCAGAACAATGGTTTGCAATGAATAAAGCTAGCAACTTCAAAGAATTTAAAGCGGCCTTGGCGATGCAAGAAATTGTATCTACCAATATTGTTTATGCGGATAAAGAAGACAATATCTATTATATAAGTAATGCTAAGTTGCCTATTAGAAATACAGCGTATGATTGGAAAGGAACGCTTCCTGGGGATACCTCTGCGACCTTGTGGAAAGATGCCTACTTCCCCATTGATAGTCTACCACAGGTATTAAATCCGCAATCAGGATATGTTTTTAATACGAATAATACGCCATTTTCTTCTAGTGGATTGGCAGATAATCCAATTGAAGATGACGATAATAAAACAATGGGTTATCAAGCAACAGGCGTCGAAAATAATCGAAGCACTAGATTTATGGAGTTAATGAGTGAACATGATTCTCTAGATTATGCTACTTTCAAAAAGATAAAATATGATACCCACTATCCATCTAAGTTGACTTCTCCCTACATGGGGAATTTGGAATTAATGTTACAACTCCCTTCCGATAAATATCCTGCTATAAAAGATGCCATTGATTTACTGAATAAATGGAATAGAGATACCGAAGTCAATAACACCACTGCTGCCTTATTCATCCTTTCTTTAAATGCCTTAATAGAACAATTAAAAGAAGATTATCTATACAACAATGGATATGCGCTTACTGAAGCGGATTGTGTACAAGCAATTACTATTGGTCGAGCAAAATTGATGGAGGAACATGGAAAATTAGAGATTCCTCTAGGAACAATCCAAAGACATATTAGAGGGGAGGTAAGTCTGCCTTTAGGGGGAGGGCCAGATGTATTAGCAGCTATGTATAGTACAAACGATGAAGAGGGACGGTTCAAAGGAGTAGCAGGAGAGTCCTATATTTTGCTTGCTAAGTTTGGGAAAGAAGGGGTAGAATTAGAATCTGTTAATGCCTATGGTACTTGTGCAGAATTGGGCGAACCACATAACACTGACCAGATGCAACTGTTTGTGGATCAGGAGTTAAAGCCTATGACTTTGGATAAGGAGTTGATATTAGAAAAGGCAGTACGGGTCTATTCTCCTCGAAAAATTGTTAGTCATTGAGATGGCTACATTAAATGGCTTCTAGCAAAGTTTTTTTTGCCAGAAAGGCACGAAGACACAAAGAAAAGGCTTATTGTCTACGTGGTAGATGGTTACATCAACTAGCTTAGTAGTAAGTCAATCGTTATCTGACTAGTTGAGACTTAATGTTCTCTATTAATAAAAAGCTAAACAATAATTATCATGAACTTAGTAGCTTATTGAGCTTAACCGAAAATCGCTCCCCCTTGGGGGTTGGGGGTAATTTCAAGTAAGTGTTTCCTGATCTTTAAAACCCCCAACCCCCAAGGGGGAGCGAAATAGGAAAGGTTCAGAAAATAGGAATAATCTTAATAATCCATAAAGTTTAAATAGCTTTTTCTAAGTCAAATTTATGTAACTACTCAGGTGTCAGGAGCGAGGAGTCGGGGGTCAGGTAGCGACGTGCTAACTAGAAGTGTTCGTTTTCATAAACCAAAAACAAGTACTTTGCA
>JALZWC010000376.1 GCA_023300255.1 Saprospiraceae bacterium
ATTACGTTTTATTTTGTCCAACCACTTACCATTGACTGTACATTAAAAAAACGAATGAAAGTCTTTAGAACACTTGCTGATCTTCCCTCTTTTAAGAATGCCGTTGTCACCATTGGATCATACGATGGAGTACATGTAGGACATCAATCTATTTTTAGTCGTATTCAAAATCTAGCAGAAGAAATTGATGGCGAAAGTATTGCGATTACTTTCCATCCGCATCCTCGACAGGTGGTATATCCTAAAGACAAATCTCTAAAATTAATTACGACCATAGAAGAGAAAATAGCCTTAATGGAATCGTATGGTTTTGATAATTTAGTGATTGTTCCTTTTACGGTAGAATTTTCTCAGCAAAGTCCAGATGAATACATAGAGCGTTTATTTGAAATTTTCAACCCTAGCTATATTGTAATTGGATATGACCATCGCTTTGGCTTAAACAGACAGGGAGATATTAATTACCTGAGATGGCATTCCAAAACAAAAGATTTCAAAGTTATAGAAATTGAAAAGAAGGAGCTAGATGAAGTTGCTATTAGCTCTACGAAAATACGAACGGCTCTTTCTGAGGGAAAGATTGTAAAAGCTACTCAACTATTAGGTCATTCTTTTTTTCTTTCTGGAAAGGTAGTACATGGTCAAAAAATTGGTCATTCGATCGGCTATCCAACTGCCAATCTAAAAATTCAAGAAGCATATAAACTATTACCCTTAGATGGCATCTATACAGTTTATGTGCATATAGAAGGCGTACGATTCGGAGGAATGCTTTACATAGGCAATCGACCTACCTTAGAAGAACATAACGAAAAAACAATTGAAGTCAACATCTTTGATTTCAATCAAACCATATACGGGAGAATCATCCAGCTAGAATTTGTTGAATTTATAAGAGGCGATCAGAAATTTGAGGGACTTGAAAAACTTAAGGCACAGCTCGCAGATGATGAAAAGCGATCTTTAGCTATCCTACAAAAAAAAAACTAGCGTCTACTGATTCTAGTAAATTGTTAGTTGCTCAAAAAACAATTCCTACAGTAGCCATCGTTATTCTCAATTACAATGGCCAACAATATTTAGAACAATTCCTACCTAGTGTTTTAGCTTCTGCTTATGCTAATCAAAAAGTGATTGTTGCTGATAACGGCTCTACAGATACTTCTATCTCTTTTTTAGAAGCACGTTATCCCAATGAAGTAGAAATAATAGATCTTAAACAGAACTATGGCTTCGCAGAGGGATACAATCAAGCACTAAACCAAGTATCTGCTGATTATTACATCCTATTAAATTCAGATGTAGAAGTACGTCCTAACTGGATAACACCGATTATAGATTTAATGGCGCAAGATACGTCAATAGCTGCCTGCCAACCAAAAGTACTCGCCCATCATAACAAAACGGTTTTCGAGCATGCTGGAGCCGCTGGCGGATATATGGATGCTTTAGGCTACCCTTTTTGTAGAGGTAGAATAATGGATGTATGCGAAGAAGATAAGGGACAGTATGATTCTATAGAAAACATATTTTGGGCTACTGGTGCTGCTCTGGTAATAAGAGCTCCTCTATACCATGCAATAGGCCAGCTAGATGGTGATTATTTTGCACACATGGAGGAAATAGATTTGTGTTGGCGATTAAAGCGAGCAGGTTATAAGATCATGGTAGTCCCAGAATCTATTGTTTATCATGTGGGTGGTGGTACACTAAACTATCAATCTCCAAGAAAGACCTATCTTAATTTTAGAAATAATATTTCTACTTTATTTAAAAATGAGCCTAGCTTAAAATTGTTATGGCTACTTCCAGTTCGTTTCAGTTTAGATGGCGTAGCAGGTATTGTCTTTTTATTAAAAGGGCAGCACCAACATACTTTGGAAATTATAAAAGCGCATGGCTATTTCTATAAAAATATAAGGAAGTTAAGCGCCAAACGAAAGTCGTATTCAAAATTAATAGAGGCGAATAAAATAGGCGTAGAAACGAAAGAGGGAAGGATTGCGAAAAGTATTCTATGGCAATACTATGCTTTGGGAAAGAAGGCATATAAAAATATCTTCGGTCTTTGACAATTTTCATAAAAGGGAGCTTAGATCTCTGGCCTGAATAGCCTTAACGCACATCTACTCAAAGATTGGAACTTCAACTCTATATTAGACAAAATACCGCTACTCTGACTAGTTCCATAGTTTTTGATCCTTGCAGGATCGATGGTTTAAGTTTGTAAATTAAACCTTATATTAAACTTTGCAGCACACCTAGATACAAGGTAAATAAGATAAGATAGTACCTTCATTTCATCAGGATTTAAATAAGTTATAAGATACGGTATCTTTCGATTTATAGTATTAAATCTACTCTATTGTAAGGCAGGATGACTTTGGTTTTTGGGACGGCTAAATAAGAGGTTTAAGTTACAAACTTAAACCGTCGATTGTGCGAGAATCTTAGTTTTTTTTGTGAAACGTAGCTTAGACCTCTGGTCTGAGTAACCTTAACGCATATCTACTCAGACAAGAGGTCTAAGCTACATTTGTACTTTGCAAGAATTGTCAAAGTCCCAGTATTTTAAAAGAAAAAGGAAGAATAGCTCTATTTAGTGCGCAATCAAATTAGGCGAATTATTAAAGTATATTCTATTAAAAATAAACCATTTACTTAGAAAAACAACCATAAACCTAGAAAAAAGCACCTTTCAAGTATATAAAAAAGCCACTTTCTAAGATTAAGTTACCACAAAATGGAAAAATAATACCGAATAGTAAAACCCCTTATAGAATAGATAAATAAGCCTTTATATTTGTAACTGTGTAGTTTTCTCATAGTATGTTTAGCTCTCCAACATTCCCTACCTTAGCCTCCCTTTGAATGTTGGAGAATTTTTTTTTCTGGTATACACTACAAAAAAGAACTACAAAGATATTAAGCTTTTCAAATAATAATCTTCCTTCGCTGTCATCTTTTCTTTCGCTTCCTTTCCTTTATCATCATAGCCACACAAATGCAATACACCATGCACCATGACCCTATTTAATTCCTGTTCATAGGTAATCTTAAAGGTTTTTGCATTTTCAGCAATTCTTTCCGTACTAATAAATATTTCGCCATCTACAATCGCTTCTTCCTCTGCATAGGGAAAGGTAATCACATCCGTCAGGGTATCGTGATTAAGATAATCAACATTAATTTGGTGTAAGTAAGCATCCTTGCAAAATACAAATCTAATAGAGCGTAAGACTTTATTTTCTGCCTCTATGACAGTTTTAAGCCAATTAGAGGTAACATCTTCCATAAGATCGAAAGAAACCTCTTCATAAAAGAAATGAATGCCTAAATCGGAAGGATCAATAAGGTCGGGAAAGTCCATTAAGGAAAAAGTCCAGTGAAGTGAAAAAGTCCAGTGAAATGAAAATCCAGTGGAGTGTGTGTCAAGTATCAAACTCAAATTTTGAATTTGAATTTGATACTCGAAGTTTAATATATATATAAAGCTTAATAGGTAGGTTATCGCTGTTCATCTAATCGGAAACGCATTTCCACAGTACTACCATTATCCTCGTAATCAACGCTATCAGATAGCTGATGCATTAAAAACACACCTCTTCCTCCTATAGTAGTAAGGTTTTCTGGTGCTGTTGGATCTGGTAAACTTCTGAAATCGAATCCTCTTCCTTCATCTCGAACGCGTAAGGCAATAGTATCTTCTGTTTCTTTTAGTAAAACTTCGACTGTCTTTGTTTCATCATTGCAGTTTCCATGAATGATTGCATTATTAACAGCTTCTGTCAGACTAATAAGAATGTTCCCATACATATCGGGAGCGATCTTATATTGGCTTGCAATCCGTTCAACAAAGGCTTCTACGCGAGAAACATTTCGTGGGTCGGAGGACAATCTTAACATAAGTTCAGAATGATTGGGTAGTAAATAGTTGACCATCTAATTTCTTTAATGAGAGAATGCGTTACTAGGGAATGAAATTGATCTTAAAACCAACTTCATTAAAGTAGTTACTTCTTTATTTTGGATATGCCAACAAGATTACAAGGTCAAAAATACAGGTAGGTTATGATGGAGTTAGTGGCTATATATAGCATATTATTCCTAATTATCTTTTGAGATAATAGTTAATTACAAAATTTAAAGCCAATAATTTCTCTCTATCAAAAACTTCTCTATATGGATTTCATGGATTATAATACAGTTACAAAAGTATAGGTTAATACGATTGAACGCAAGTCTCTTTTTTATTTTGTTATCTTTTTTACTGACATTCAACGCATTAAGTGTGTTTTTTTTTTTTATAAAAAGCTAAATAAGACATGATTTAAGACACATTAAACATAGGGGGGAGCGGTCATTTTCGTGTCTTTCATATTGCAAAGTGGCTTATTAGGGCGGTCTTCGATCAAAAAAGAGCCTATTTTTGCATTGCTACTTAACTGAGTTTGTTATCCTAAATAAAAATAACAGAAAATGTCTTTTTCTGTCATTTTATATGTATAACGAACCTGTAAAATAGATCTAGGCACAAAATTTCATATCTGGATGCAGCAACAACAAAACAATAAGGAACTCTGGAAATTAACAGAATCCTATAAAAATCACTATCTACCTGATGTAGATCAGGGGTTAGTTAAATTGAAGAAAAGAATAAATCCTCCTCTCAAAACAAGACGGCTACCGAGACGGATTATTCAAATGGCTGCGGCTATTTTATTACTAATAGGTCTTGGCGCTATTTATCAGTTATTTTTTACTACTAGCTCCAACTCATTAGAACTTCACGCAACAAACTATCCTATTCATCAAATCCTACCTGATGGTTCCGAAGTTTTATTAAATAAACATAGCCAGCTATCTTTTCCTGAAAGATTTGAAGGGGAGAAAAGGGTAGTTCAACTAAACGGAGAAGCATTTTTTAAAATAAAAAAAGATCAGACTCAGCCTTTTATTGTTCAAACAGCAGCTACAGAAGTAGAAGTACTTGGAACAAGTTTTAACCTTCGTGCATACGAAAAAGAACAGATTACAAGCCTAAAAGTAGAAGAAGGCAAGGTAGCCCTCCATTTACCAGAAACTACACAGCCAACTATTTTAACGGCAAATCAAAAAATTCAATACCTTCAATCAGAACGAATACTAGAAAAAATTACGCCTGTCAATTGGGAAGATACTGCTTGGCATACATCTAAACTCACATTCGACAACACGCCTCTCTCTGAGATAGTTAGCTATTTAAATAGCAATTTTGATGTTCAAGTTGAGATTTTATCTCCTAGTCTCCGCCAGTGTCCTTTGACGGCTACTTTGGTAAGTAATAATCCATTATCTATACTAAAACGGGTAGAAAAGACGTTCCAAGTGCAATTAAACACTACTAATTCTAATACCTATAGCTTAAGTGGTGTTTGCCAATAGACGACCTATTCTCGTCTAGATTCACCAATTGAAAGAAGCAGAATACCTTGAATCACTTATTCTAATTCTTTCAAAAAGGGGTTGCCCCAAGAGTACTCGTCTTATGAACATTTGTATAAGGAATAATCTAAGAATATATTTTCTTCTATTTGTTTTGCTATGTTCTAGCCTATTTTTGACTGCACAAACTGATCTATTAGCCCCGAAAATAGATTTTGAAGTAAAAAATCGACTACTAAAAGATGTGCTTATCCAATTAAGTCATCAATCTCAAATTGCTATCTCCACTCCAAGTAATATACTCCCTTCCAAAAGAATTACACTAAAGGTCAACAATCAATCTGTCAACAGCATTTTAAAAAAAATACTGAAGGGTAGTGCCATTGATTTTAAAATAGAAGAGCAACAAATTCTTCTTTTTAAGAAAATACCATCTACTTCTTATTTTACAATAAGTGGATATATAAAAGAAAAAGGTAGTGGTGAGCGTTTAGTTTTAGCTACTGTTTTTGAAAAAAAACTGGGAAAAGGAATTAGTAGTAACGAGTATGGTTTCTATAGTATCTCTCTTCCTAAAGGTTCTAATGATTTAGAGTTTTCTTATACAGGTTCTAAGACGCTATCAAAGAAAATAAACTTAAAAAATAATATTGTATTAGATGTTGAATTAGATGCTTCTGTTTTATTAAAAGAAGTGCTCGTCACTTCCAAAAAAATAACGAATACCATCTCTGTTAATACCAACACAGCAAGTTTACCTATCCAACAATTACGCGAGGTTCCTTCACTTGGAGGAGAGCCCGATTTAATTAGAGGCTTAAGTGTCTTGCCAGGTATTACTACTGGGCCAGATGGCTTTGGAGGAATTTATATTAGAGGCGGAAACGTGGATCAGAATTTATTTTTATTAGATGGAGTTCCTATTTATTATCCATTACATACTGGTGGAATTTATTCTGTTTTTGATGAACGAATCATCAAAAACGCCCAATTATATAAAGGCGATGCTCCTGCTAGATACGGCGGCAAACTATCTTCTGTATTAGATGTACAGATGAAAGAAGGCAACCAAAATAAATTTGCTGGCCATTTGGGAATAGGTCTGATCACGGCTAACGCTAGTTTGGAAGGCCCTATACAAAAAGAGAAAAGTTCCTTCATAATAACAGCACGTCAATCTATATTCCATACTTATCTAAAACCTATTAGTCGGCTTATAAAAGAACGCAAAGGAGACACAGGACAAACTGATCATTCTTTTACAGATTTTAATTCAAAGATTAATTTTTCTATTGGTAAAAAAGATCAGTTGCATTTAAGTGTATATCATGGAAAAGATCATTTTATAGACGACAACCGATCAGAAACTCAACAAATTGAACTTAAATCAACAGAGCATAATCAAAATCTAGATTGGGGAAATACGATTACAGCATTGCGTTGGAATCATTTGTTTAATGACAAATTATTTGCTAATACTACCCTTACTTCTAGTCGATTCCATTTTCAATCAAGAGAATTTTACCAAGAGGACAGCATCACTTCTACTCAAGAAGAAACAACTCCGCAAGAAGATCAACTTTTTTATAGCCTATATAGCTCTAGTATAGTAGACCAATCTCTAAAAGTCGATTTTAATTATCTCCCTAATCTCATGCATTCTGTTCGATTCGGTGCAGACGCAACCATTCATAACTTTAAGCCTGGAGCATTTACAATTGATCGGCATTCTATCATCCCCATTCGAGATTTAAACAATCCTGATTCGATCACCTCTTATAGTAATACCATCCCAAGCTACGAGTATAATGTTTATGTAGAAGATAATATCAGATTCTCTGATAAATTCCGAATCAATGCTGGTTTAAGAACTTCGTTATTGACTGTTCAAGGAACTAATTACTGGACTGTTCAACCAAGAATATCTGCTTATTATAAATTGAGTGATCGTCTATTACTCCAATCTTCTTTTGGGAGAAATAATCAAAATCATCACCTATTAACAACATCTGGTGTCGGGCTACCTTCTGATCTATGGGTACCTGCAACTGCTAAGGTTAAACCTCAAACAGCTTGGCAAGGTAGTATAGGTCTTACGAAATTATTTAGCCGTAAAGTCTCCTTGGATATCACAGGCTATTACAAACAAATGAATAGCTTAATAAGCTATCAAGAAGGTTCTAGCTTTTTAGTAGAATCTATTGTCCTGAATGCTTTCGATTGGGAATCTAAAGTAGCAACTGGTAAAGGAAAGAGTTATGGCATAGAAATAAATCTAGAAAAGAAACTAGGCCGATTTCGTGGTTGGATGAATTACACATGGTCCAAATCATTGAGACAATTTGAAACGATCAATTTTGGAGAAGCCTATGATTTCAAATTTGATCGCCCACATAGCTTTAAGGTAACGGGCCTCTATCAAATTAATCCTCGAATCTCCTTCAGTGCCAATTGGTCCTATCAATCTGGTTTGCCCACTACGCTCCCTACTAGCGAATATACTTTTTATTCTTCCAATATATTTGCTCCGACTACTGTTTTAAGTATAGGCGAAAAAAATAAATTCCGCCTTCCAAATTACCACCGATTGGATATAGAGTTTGCTATTACTCTAGATAAACAAAATAAACAATTACTGAAAGTTGGCCTGTATAATGCTTACAATCGTAAAAACCCTCTGTATTACCGACTAAAAGATAAAGTGGATCAACCGGGGGAGAAAGAGTTTGTTCAGGTTACTTTATTGCCAATTCTCCCTTCTATAAATTATTCTGTTACGTTTTAAAGCGGTAGGCTACTCGTCTAATGTTGAAGTTGTTTAAGAATGTATTCCAGCAGTTCCCATTTTAGAGAAGGCTTTGTCCCGCAACTTATTTAATTCCTTTCACTTAGCTACGGGAATAAAAAAGCTGAAGTAGCTAGGAAAAGGGTTTTCTCATAAAAATGAATTTTATGAAAATAAGGAAAATAGTGACGTTTTGTAGCCCAGAATTCATTCTGGACAACTATCAAGCGTAGTGAAGATAGTCTATGTATTATCTGCGCTGCGCTCGATAGTCTCTCAGAATGAATTCTGTGTTACTATACTAGATTCTTCCTCCACGTTTCTTTTTATGAG
>JALZWC010000377.1 GCA_023300255.1 Saprospiraceae bacterium
CATTTTAACCTGCCCTTTTTCCCTCTAAGAAGTCCTAAAAAAAGAACCATAGCCCAGCTATGCTTAGTTTTTCAGAATTCCTTAGAGTAAAAAATGACTTGCTTAAAACGACCAATTTATTCTCACTTTTTGCCTTAAGCTTATAAGAGTTACCAGCGATCTGACCTCTAAATGTCTAGTATTTTGTGTCCTGTGCTCAATTCACACCTTTTGCATGAAAAGATATATTTATAATTCATTACCACTTTTATTGCTTTTGTTTTTATTAGGATCGAATAGTACCGCACTATATGCGACCCATAATAGAGCAGGAGAAATTACAGTGGAACAAATAGATCCCTTAACAATTAAGGCAACTATTACCACTTACACAGTGACAAGTAGTACACAAGCAGATCGGGATAGCTTGACGCTATGTTGGGGGGATGGTACCTGTGATGTATTAGTCCGAATAAATGGTAGTACAGTCAATGGAGTCCCTAATGGGGAAATATTAGCGAATAATACAAAGAAGAATATATACATGTCTTTTCATGTATATCCTGGATTGGGAACCTTTAGTCTTTCAATGACAGATCCGAATAGGAATGCAGGGATTATTAACGTTAATCCACCAAATTCGGATATGATAGAATTTCATTTACAAACTACTTATACGCTGTTGAATCCACAATTTGAGGGGATGAATAATACGCCTCAACTACTGCAACCTCCTATTGATATTGGTTGTGTTGGACAACCGTTTATTCATAATCCTAATGCATATGATGTAGATGGAGATAGTCTGTCGTATCATCTGATTGTTCCTTTGAGAGGAATAGATGATGAAAGTGGTGCTGTAGTGCAAGTCCCCAATTATATTTTTCCTGAAATGATTATTCCTGGGGCAGGTAATATTCATGAGTTAGACCCTATAACAGGAGAATTTTTATGGCGAGCGCCGCAAAGAGCTGGGGAATATAATATTGCCATGATTATAGTGGAATACCGACAAGGGATTCCAATAGATACGATTATTAGGGATATGCAAATCCTTATTGAAGAATGTGATAATCAGCCTCCTGAAATTGAAGTAATCGAAGAAATTTGTGTGATTGCAGGAGATGTACTAGAACTAGATATCGTCGTTACGGACCCAGATATGCCTTTGCAACAAGTTGATTTAACGGCACTAGGTGGGCCTTTTCAAGTTGCTCAAAGTCCTGCGATTTTACAAGTACCTACAGGTTATCAACCTCAAGAATTAAGAGGGCGATTTGTCTGGGCTACTACCTGTGAACATATATCGGAGCAAACTTATTCTGTCGTGTTTAGATCTTCTGATGATTTTCCGATCGTTTCTAGAGGGGGAGATAATAGTTTTTTATCGACCTTGAAAACAGTTCTAATTAAAGTAGTCGGACCACCACCAGAAGATGTTTTAGCAGTAGCGGAAGAAGAGGTAATACAAGTTAGTTGGGAAAGTCCTTATTTCTGTGAAGATGCAGCAGATGACTACTTTAATGGATTTTCTGTATGGCGAAGAATCGGTAGTAATCAATTTCCTATAGATACCTGTGAAACAGGTGGACTAGCAGCTAAAGGATATACGAAATTAACAATTGGGAATATCACGGATATGCAAGATGGGCGCTTTATATTTACAGATACAGAGGTGGAAAGAGGGCGGACTTATTGCTATCGAATCATTGCTAATTTTGCTAGAACTTCTGCAGCTGGCTTTCCTTTTAATTTAGTCGAAAGTTTGCCTTCTGATGAAATTTGTGTTCAACTAGATCGAGAAGTACCACTGATTACTAATGTGGATGTTCAAGAGACAGCTGCTAATACAGGCCGTATAGAAGTCCGTTGGAGCAAGCCTGTGGCTAGTGATTTAGATACTTTAATATTTGGAGGTCCTTATCGATATCAGGTTTTTAGGTCTACTGGTTTTACAATGGATTTTGTCCCTATACCAGGGGCAGATTTTACGAGTGCAACTTTTGCAGAAGCAAATGATACCGTCTTTGTAGATACTGGTTTAAATACAATAGATAATCCGTATACCTATCAAGTGGCATTTCATGTGAATGGAGAAAGTGAACCTTTGGGATTAACCAATGCTGCGGCTTCTATTTTTTTATCTAGTACTCCTACGGATAGAGCTAACCAGTTATCTTGGGAAGAACAGGTGCCATGGGACAACTTCGAATATGAAGTGTTTAGACAGAATGCGCAAGGAGGTTTTGATGCTGTTGGTGTAACAACAGAAACAAATTTTGTAGATACGGGATTAGAAAATGGGGTAGAATATTGTTATAGAATTCAAAGTAGGGGAACTTATGGTTTAGATGCTAATGCTGCTCCATTGCTTAATTTTTCTCAAGAAATTTGCGATACGCCAGGGGATGATGTTCCACCTTGCCCACCTACTTTGATGGTTTTCAATATCTGTGATGATGCAACCGATCAAACCTTAGAAGAAGATTTATTTAATCTATTGAACTGGACCAATCCCAACGACATATGTGTCGATGTAGATGATACGGAAAGTTACAGAGTTTATTACACGGAGACAGAAGGAGGTACACTAGCATTAATAGAAATGTTTGATGGAGCCACAACAACTTCGTTTGAGCATCAACCTGCCATTGGCATTGCAGGTTGCTATGCAGTAACTGCTCTAGATTTCAATGGGAATGAAAGTGCTTTTAGTAATATTATTTGTGTGGATAATTGTCCTTTCTATGAATTGCCTAATACTTTTACACCGAATACGGATGGTACTAATGACTTATTTATACCGTTTCCTTATCGGTTTATAGATCGGATCGAATTTCAAGTTTTTAACCGTTGGGGGGGGCTAGTATTTGAAACTACAGATCCTGATATAAATTGGGATGGGACTAATTTAGCTAATGAGCCTTTGAAAGAAGGTGTTTATTTTTATACTTGTCGGGTATATGAAGCTAGGGTTACAGGTGTAGTCCCACAAGAAACTATTTTGAATGGAGCGATTCATTTGATTTTGGGTGAGTAGGGGGATGACTAGAAATTTAGCCACGAAGGCACAAAGACACAAAGCGGTGTTGGAGTAAGCCATAAGATGTTTATTTTAACCCTTAGTGTCTTAGTGCCTTTGTGGCAAATAAATTACTTACTATTTTAGAAATTTAGCCACGAAGGCACAAAGACACAAAGAGGTATTGCAGTAATCCATAAGATATTTACTTTACCCCTTAGTGTCTTAGTGCCTTTGTGGCAAATAAATTACTTAGTATTCTAGAAATTTAGCCACGAAGGCACAAAGCGGTATTACAGTAAGCTATAAGATGTTTATTTTAATCCTTAGTGTCTTAGTGCCTTTGTGGTAAAATAAACCAAGTACGCTAAAAGATTAACCACAATTACTTACACACTAGAACCCAACTTCTTCTTCAAAGCAAACAACTCATCTCGATAATGAGCAGCTGTAATAAAATCCAATTCTTTGGCTGCTTTCTTCATTTTTCGTTCCGTCTCCGCCATCATCTTCTCTATCTGATCTCTAGTCATATAACCAACAATTGGATCTGCTGCTAGACTAGGCTCACTAGGTTCTATATACACCTTTTTACCACCTTCTCGAATATCTAAGATAGATCCCTGATTCATGATTTCTTCTCTTGTTTTACTAACGGTAGTTGGCGTAATGTTGTGTTTTTCGTTATAAGCAAGTTGGATAGCACGACGTCTGTTGGTCTCATCTATAGTTCGTTGCATGGAGTCTGTTACTTTATCTGCATAGAAGATCACTCGACCATTAGAATTTCTAGCAGCACGTCCAGATGTTTGTGTCAATGATTTATCATTTCTTAGAAATCCTTCTTTGTCTGCATCCAAAATGGCTACTAAGGATACCTCTGGTAAATCCAAGCCCTCTCTTAACAAGTTAACACCAATGAGTACGTCGAATACGCCAAGCCGCAAATCTCTTAAAATCTCTACTCGTTCCATCGTGTCAATTTCCGAGTGAATATATCGACATTTAACATCCAATTTAGCGAAGTACTTACTTAGTTCTTCTGACATTCGTTTGGTTAAAGTCGTTACTAGAACCCGTTCATCTTTTTCAATTCGTTGATGTATTTCATCTAATAGATCATCTATCTGATTGAGACTTGGACGCACTTCAATCGGTGGATCTAATAAGCCAGTAGGCCGAATAATTTGCTCAACAATAACACCACCTGTTTGCTCGAATTCATAATCACTAGGGGTGGCACTTACATAAATGACTTGGTTCACTAAACTTTCAAACTCTCCAAAATTTAATGGTCGATTATCCATCGCAGAAGGAAGTCGAAATCCGTAGTTGACTAAATTTAATTTTCTAGCTCTATCTCCTCCCCACATACCTCTAACCTGTGGCACAGTAACATGACTCTCATCAATGACCATTAAAAAATCATCTGGAAAATAATCTAACAAACAAAATGGTCGAGTACCAGGAGTTCGTCCATCAAAGAATCTAGAGTAGTTTTCTACCCCATTACAATAGCCCAGTTCTTTCATCATTTCTAAATCAAAAGAGACTCTTTCTTTAATCCGTTTAGCTTCTAATAATCGAGATTCTCTTTCAAAATATTTATGTTGTGCCTCTAATTCATCTTCTATCGATCGGATGATAGAATGGATTCTGTCTTTAGGCGCAACGTATAACTTAGCAGGGAAAATAGCTGCGGTAGTTAGGGATTCAATTCGTTTACCACTTTCTATTTCTATGCGTTCGATTTCTTCAATCTCGTCTCCAAAAAAAGTAATCCGATAGCCATACTCGACATAAGGTAAATTTATATCAACCGTATCCCCTCTGACTCGGAAAGTGGCTCGTTTGAATTCTATTTCCGTACGAGAGTATAAACTTTGGACCAATTGGTATAGAAAGGTATTACGGGTAACGACCATTCCAGTATTAATACGAATTATGCCATCTTTATAATCATCTGGATTTCCCATACCATAAATACAGGAAACGGAAGCAACTAGAATAATATCTCGTCTTCCAGATAATAAAGAAGAAGTAGCTCTCAACCTTAATTTGTCAACTTCTTCATTGATATTTAAATCCTTTTCTATATAGGTGTCAGAGGTCATTATGTACGCCTCTGGCTGATAATAGTCATAATAGGATACAAAATACTCTACTGCATTATCAGGAAAGAATTCTCTAAATTCAGAGTAGAGTTGCGCCGTTAGTGTTTTATTATGAGTGAGCACTAAGGTAGGTCGATTGACTTCTTTAATTACATTAGCAATCGTAAAAGTTTTACCAGAACCAGTTACCCCTAATAAGCATTGTGCCTTATCTCCTGCATTTAAGCCTTCCACTAAATGATGAATTGCTTTTGGTTGATCACCAGTTGGTTGAAAAGGGGAATCTAGTTTGAAACTCATGTATTGTTTTTTTAAGAACAGAGAATAGCGAAGCGAGAGTAGAGACGTGTTTCGTTTAGAGAACGACGAAAATTCGTCATTTTTGAAACGTAATTGGGATCGCCGAAGTTACAAACTTCGACGATCTGCTAGTTCATTGAACCATTATATACTCTAAACGGGATAAAAAAGTAATTTTGAATTTAATTTTTTGTAGGGGCAAACCCTTGTGGTTGCCCTGCGATTAGGGCAAC
>JALZWC010000378.1 GCA_023300255.1 Saprospiraceae bacterium
TACACGGATCGTTATCATCAGGATCATCTGTTGCAGGAGTCCCATCTTGGTCGGCATCGACTAGGACTACATTACAATTGGCTACCGTATTATCAGGTACACACGGATCATTATCATCTGGGTCGGTACTAGCAGGAGTTCCATCTTGATCGGCATCAATAGGTGTTGAGGTAGCTCCACAAGTCCAATTATGTAATTCCTCTGAAACGGTATAAAAGTCTAAACAATTTAATCCTGGGCCATTGGTGCAATATAAACCACCTTGATCATTATATAAAATAGAACTAGTCGCTGTCTCTATTAAAATGTAAGTAAAAACACCTGAGTTATAGACTAAAATGCTTGTACCTGTACAGTCATTTACATCGACAAAATTATTTAGCCATGGGTAATCTGCGAAGAAGGGAGGTGGTACATTTTCACCACCATTGGTATTACAGTTAGCTACGGTATTGTCAGGGATACACGGATCGTTATCATCAGGATCATCTGTTGCAGGTGTTCCATCTTGGTCGGCATCAACTACGACCACATTACAATTAGCCACGGTGTTATCTGGAATACAAGGATCATTATCGTCAGGATCATTAATGGCAATCGTACCATCCATATCTGCGTCTACAGGAGATGGCCCGCATTGCCAAGTATTTAAAGTATCTGAAACGGTATAAAAGTCTAAACAATTTAATCCTGGGCCATTGGTGCAATATAAACCACCTTGATCATTATATAAAATAGAACTGGTAGGGGTTTCTATTAAAAGGTAAGTGAAGCTACCAGACTGATAAGCTAAAATAGAAACGCCTTCACAATCATTAACGTCCACAAAATCAGACAACCAAGGATAGTCAACAAATATAGTAGGGCGTTCCACTATCACATTGGTATCACAGTTGGCTACGGTATTATCAGGGATACAAGGATCATTATCATCTGGATCATCTGCCAATGGTGTTCCATCTTCATCTTCGTCTATGAAGAGTGATCCGTCACAGTTCCAAACCTGTATTACTTCATCAATAACATAAAAAGAGTGACAATCATAAGTAGGTGTATTGGTACACCACACTTGGCCAGAAGTATTATAAATAATAACACTAAGTGGTGTTGTTATCGATAAATAAGTTGAACCACTTCCTGTTTTATATTCAATAATCTGTTCATTGGTACAGTTAGAAGGATCGATAAGATCTGTTAACCAAGGATACGTTACAAAAATTTCTGGTAAATTTGGCGTTGTGCCAGAGCAAGCAGTCTCTATTTCTTGAGGGGTCGTACAGCCTGTGGCATTATTTAAGACTTTAACATTGCCTGCTGCGGCTATAAAATTACAGACACTACTTACTGCACAATAAGATAAAGAGGTGGAAGATTGTAAACTTATTTTTGAAATTCCATCTGGGTGGATGTTATCTATGCCTGACAAGGTTGTTAGGTTGGGATTGCCTGATACAAGTATCTCGCCATCTATACTTCCTAAAATAATTAAAGCACTTAGCGTATTTAATTGTCCATTATTACTTAATAACAGACTCCCTCCTAAACTAGTTATATTATCTAAGCCTTCCAAGGATAATAAAATAGTTTGGTTAGCAATTTCTAAAGAACCACCAATAGAAGAAATGGCTTCTAATGAATGTAAATTTGTCAACCATGTATCTCCATATATCAATAGGTCACCGCCAATACTATTCAATTGATTATTAGAAGGATTGAAAAGTTGTCTTAGATTAATTTGTTCTCCAATAGCAAAAGTTCCGCCTATCGAATTTAATTTGGATAACGCATATAGACTTGTTACTAGAGGATTTTGATCAATTTCAAAATCATTACCAATTGACTCTAGGTTATTTAAACCAGATAAATCTTCTAGCGCTGGATTTTCTATTATTATCAGATTACCACCAATAGCGGTTATTTGATTCAAGGCATCTAAATTATTAATATCTTCAGATATAGATTGAATGATTACATTTCCCGTTATTTCTGTACAGGTAGGATAGCTAATCGGAAAATTATCAATATCAATTTGGCTTTCTAAGATTAAATCAACTGGGCAGTCAGGACACAAACAATCAGTGTCTTCACAATCTAGTAAACCATCTCCGTCATTATCCAATCCATCAGAGCAAGCTCTAGGTGTATTTTCTGGTGTATTAGTCGTTTGAGCTAATACTATTTTTTGCGTTATAGTTGCATCACAATCTCCTGTAGGCATTAAAGTCACGGTGTATTCTCCTGATTCAGGAAAAGAAAAATTGACTGTTCTTCCAGATGCATTGGAGGAGGTAGTAGGCCCAGCAAATAACCAAGTATATGTTGAAATGTAATCGGTCGTATCAGCTGTGAATTGGCCGACACCATCTGTAATGGTATAAGAAAAATCTGCCTCTGAACTCTGAATTTCTAACTGAATAGAAGTACTATCCATACAGCCATTTCCATAATCTACAATTAATTTTACTTCAGGATTAGTCGCCTCAAAATAGAGGTGACTCGTATTTGATAAAGCACTTCCAGATGTAGTAGATTCTGTACCTGTAAAGGCATTTATGTCCCCAAAAAACCAAGTGTATTTTTCCGCAATGACATTGGTGGATAAGAAAACAGGTTGACGAGTACAATAATTTAATTGACCGTCTAAGACATTAATCTCCAGTACTTCTGATGCACACTCAGGTGCGATTCCTATTGTCTGACATACTTGATTAGAAGTGCCACAATCATTTTCTACAATCAAGCAAATTTCATAATTGCCTGCTGGAGGTAAAGGGACTCTATTATTTCTTATGGGATCAGGAGTATTAAACGTCCACTGATTACCACTAACAGGACCTGAAGAAAGATTTGTAAACAGGATACTGTCTGAAGTAACTTCATACAAAAACTGTGCGTTCACTTCCTGCCCCGTACTACCCATTTCAAATTCTTGTATATTGACGCATCCGCTAGCATCTGTTACGGTTACTGCTTGTGTACCACTCGTAAGATTTGTAGCAGTAGTACCAGTAGACGCATCACTCCACAAATAAGTAAACGGTGGAGTTCCTCCTGTATGCTGTACACTTGCTGATCCATTGTTATTCTCACAAACAGCCAAACTGATAATATCTATTGTGCTAGTCATTTCAATAGTCCGACAATTATCCTCAGTAATGGTCAAATTGAAAGATAAGCTACATCCGTAAGCAACATCTCTTAACCAGACCATATAATTACCTGGTGCCAAATTATTAGCTTCTAATCCAATTGGAGTAGGAGTAATATCCCATGTTACTTGATAATTTTCTGCTTTACCACTACCACCAGAAGGAATAATTGTAATCACCCCATCGCTCTGCCCAGGTGTCGCATGTAGAATGTTAAACTCTGCTGTAAAATCATCGCAACAACCAAATGATCCACTACTACAGATACACTCACATTCGGTATCCTCACAATCAATCAAACCGTCTCCATCATTATCTAAGCCATCCGAACAGGCAGAGGGACTATCTTCGGGACTTGGTGGAGTACCCACCATAATTGTTTTAATAGTTGGTGTGGACATACAAGCTCCTTCTCCTATTAATGTGACCGTATATTCTCCATTATTGGAATAGGTATAGTCTAAATTAGTCGTTAAACCAGAAGCTAATGCGCCATCTCCCAAATTCCAGCTATAGCGTTCGATAGTAGAAAACGGACTTGGAATAGCGGTGAAAGTGACTGTCTTGTTCGAAACTTGATAAGTAAAATCTACTTCATTGGTTAGTACTTGAATATTGATCGTCTCTGTTTCAAAACAATTATCGCCATAGTCCGCCGTAACGGAAATGGTATAGTCTCCAGGGTCTAAATAAATATGAGTGGCATGGCCATTGATCAGTCCATTATTCACGGTTCCATCTCCATAGTCCCAAATCAAATTACTGCTTAGCAGATTCGCTTGGAATTCTATTGGTGATCTACTACAAAGATCTGGAGATTGAAGGGTGATTTGAAGAGAGTCAGTTGGGCAAGAAGGTGGAGGAGAGGAGAAATAGGCATGTACCGTAAACGGTACTATTGCCCATAGCAATACAAGGATTAGTTTGTGTAAGGAGGTCATTGAGTAATCGGTTTTGGATATTTCTTTGTCACAATGGACTATAGGGAGGAAATAAAAATAGTTGTTACACTTATTCTTACTTCATTCCATAGTTGCTATACAGTTAGGCAAAAAGTGAGAATAAATTAATCGTTTTAAGCTAGTCATTTTTTACTCTAAGATGAAGGAGTGTAAGCTCCTGAACCGCAAAGCGGATGGGCGGCTGAAAAACTAAGCATAGCTGGGCT
>JALZWC010000379.1 GCA_023300255.1 Saprospiraceae bacterium
ATAACCATGCTTGGAAAGCAGATTGGCCTGCAGGGCCTCTAGGGCCTGTTGCACCATCTGTTCCATTAAAGCCATCAGCACCATCGGCTCCATCGGCACCATCAGCACCATCAGCTCCTGCTGCGCCTGTAGCTCCTTTAGGACCTGCTGGACCTGCTACACCTGCTGCACCTGTTGAGCCACCAGAACTACTTGAAGTACCTTGGCAATCATGTCCATTACCAATTCCATCACCATTCGTATCTTCACTAGGTTCCAAACTACCATTGCCATTTAAATCCCAACAAGATATACCTGCTGGTCCTGCTGAACCTGCTGGTCCTTTTGGTCCTCTTGCACCATTCCCAACACATTGCCAAGAAGGGAATTGTGGCGTACCGCTATTTACTTCCAGACACTTTGTATCTGTATTGTAAATTAAAGCACCTGTCAATGGAGAAGGAATACCGTCTCTTTTTGAACTTGTCATTCTTGGAGGTACAAAAGCCTTACTCATACTCTCCAATTCCAATATAGCTCCTTCGGAAACTTGTCCCGAGCCCATATCAGAAATAATCATTTGACCTTGAACGTCTACTGTTCCCAGTAGTAAAAAGAATCCAAGAGCAAGCATATAAGGGGCTTTCACCCTTATAAGGTGCCCCAAGAATCCTCTTGAGTTCGATCGTGTAATAAGTGATAGTCGTCTCATTTAATCAAATTTAAAATTAAAAAATAATATGTTACACTATTAGGAAATAGGAAAACATAACCTACTCCCTTGAAAGTAAATAAATACCAGTTACATGTAACTACAATAGCAAAGCATAGCTTGCAGTAGTCAATTCTGTAATTAAAACCTGTTGTAGATTGATTGTATTTGGGTATTATGTAAGTAGGATTAACCTCTCCACTTATTTGATTGTGGATTTTATTATACAGTTTAAGGCAAGTAGAATACGAATAAGAAAATACAGTGATAATAAGTACATACTACCCCTGTTAAATAACAGAGAAGTATACTTACGGGGGGGAAAGTGTCCAAAAATAAGGATTCACTAGTGATATACCATAAGTCAGTACCCCTTAGGGTTAGATATTTTAATTACTCTAATCAGCAAAAAACATCTATCAAAATTTTAAACATAAAATAATTCAAGCGTAACTAAAAGTACTTTTTCCTTTCCATAGCTCTTCTGTAGATATCTTGTTTAAAAATGAATAGAGTGTGTAAAGAATTAGAGGAACTTAAATATATTAAGCATGAATACAATATACACTACAAATAACACGTAGAAAATTAAACACATAGGCACAGTAGAACACATAGTTAGATTCAAAAAAATAAGAAGTAAAATTTTTGAAACGCCTATGTGAACTATGTTTCTATGTGTTTAAAACCAATATATTATATTTAACAATATTTATATTTTCCAATTATTTACCCACTCAAATGAATATCAAGGTGTTTTAACATCCTTCCTAAAGAAATTTATATTCCTCCTTTTAGCCGCACTCCTCCGTCTTTTCTGTATTTTTACAGTATGCAACTTAACAGACCTATATCAGATTGGCTACCAATTACTAAAAAGGAAGTAGAACAGCGCGGCTGGGAAGAATTAGATGTCATTCTAATTTCAGGAGATGCCTATGTAGATCATCCTGCTTTTGGTTCGTCCGTTATTGGAAGAATTTTAGAAAGTGAAGGTTTACGTGTTGCCATTGTGCCACAGCCTAACTGGCAAGATGATTTGAGGGATTTTAAAAAACTAGGAACACCTCGTTTGTTTTTTGGGGTTACTTCTGGGTGTATGGATTCTATGGTTAATCATTATACCGCCAATAGAAGGAAGCGATCTTCGGATGCTTATACACCTGCTGGCACCTCTCATTTTCGACCCGATTATGCCACTACTGTTTATACTAGAATTTTAAAGAAGCTATATCCTGATGTACCAGTTTTGATTGGCGGAATAGAAGCCTCTCTAAGAAGGGTTACTCATTATGATTATTGGAAAGATGAGCTATTTCCAAATATTTTAGAAATGAGTGGTGCAGATATGTTGGTCTATGGTATGGGAGAAATGCCTTTAAGAGAAATTCTTCGTTTACTTAAAAGAGGCGTCCCTTTTAAATCAATTGACACGGTTCCCCAAACTGCCATTATTCGACCAGTAGAAGATGGCTTACCTAAAAATAAAAAATGGGTAGATGTACACCTAAGTTCTCATGAAAAATGTCTTCGAGATAAACGATCTTTTGCAGCAAACTTTAAGGTCATCGAACAAGAGTCTAATAAAGTAAACGCTAGAAGGATCGTTCAAGAAGTGAACGGTAAAAATCTAGTAGTCAATCCGCCTTATCCGCCTATGTCGGAAAAGCAAATTGACACTTCTTTTGATATGCCTTATACTCGCCTACCACATCCGAAATACGATAAGAGAGGTTCCATTCCAGCTTATGAAATGATCCGATTCTCTATTAACATGCATAGAGGTTGTTTTGGAGGCTGTAGTTTTTGTACCATCTCTGCACATCAAGGAAAATTTATTGCAAGTCGATCAGAAGAATCTATTTTAAAAGAAGTAGATGCGGTAACAAAAATGCCTGACTTCAAAGGGTACATTAGTGATTTAGGAGGCCCTTCTGCCAATATGTATAAGATGAAAGGCAAAGTGCAGTCTATCTGCGATAAATGTGTTTCTCCTTCTTGTATACATCCAGTTATATGTAGTAATCTAGATACGAACCACAAGCCTATGACAGAGATTTATAAAAAGGCTGGGGCGCATCCTGACGTAAAAAAAGCATTTGTTAGTAGTGGGATTCGATATGACTTGTTAGTAAACGATTATAATAAAAATGGAGATGAGAGTCTAGATGAATATATGGAGCAGGTCATCACCTGTAATATTGGTGGTCGAATGAAAGTAGCACCTGAACATACTTCTGATGCTACTTTAAAGATTATGCGAAAACCTTCTTTTAAACACTTTCATCAGTTTAAAAAGAAGTATGAAAAAATTAATAAAAAGCATGGCCTCAATCAACCTTTAATTCCATATTTCATTTCCAGTCATCCTGGATCTCAAATGGAAGACATGGCGAATCTAGCTGTAGAGACTAAAGATATGGGATTTCAGTTGGAGCAGGTACAAGGATTTACGCCAACTCCTATGACCGTGGCCACCATTATTTATTATACGGGTCTTCACCCATATACATTAAAGCCTGTCTACACTGCAAAATCTAGAGAGGAAAAGAAAAACCAACACCTTTTCTTCTTTTGGTATAAAAGAGAGAATCACCAGCAGATACGAGACCGATTGACCAAGCTTGGTAGAGAGGATATGATTGAAAAGCTAATCGAGGATAAAAAGAAATTTAATAAACGGGAAGTTTTAAAGAGTAGAAATTCTAAAAACTTGAAAAAGAATTCTTCTACGAATAGAGGGGTTGATAAGAATAAAAAGCGGCGTAGGAAGTAATAGGTAATAGGTAATAAGTAATAGGTAGGAAGTAATAGGTAATAAGTAGTTAGCTGTTGACATTCCATAGAATTACAGTGGGTTATTTTACTTTTTACTACTTTTAAAAAAAGGGAGCCTGTTATTTACGGTAAATAACAGGCTCCCTTTTTTTCTACCCGCTGGCGCAAAGGCTGTGCCCATACAAGTCAGTCTAAGAGACGGACTCTTTATAGCAGAAATTTGGAAAGTGGCTAATATCTGGGTACGGGGAAAGATGATAGCCATTTTGGACAAGTTTATCAAAATAGTTGACACTTCTTGCCTTTTCATGGAGTTAGAGAAGCGACGAATAGGCTTTAAGAACTCTT
>JALZWC010000380.1 GCA_023300255.1 Saprospiraceae bacterium
TGCCTGTATTACGTGTTCTTAAATGTGCTTTTCTTTTTTCATTGAAAAAAAAGAAACAAAAATTCTAGTCAAAAAAACTGGCAAACCCACCCGTTAACGGTTCAGAAGTAAACTTCCTCATGCTCAAACAGTTTTTGACGGGCCTCCCGCCTAATAGGACGTGTTCTTAGACGCTAACACAAAGTCTACAATGCTTTTACTTAGTAGCGTACTAGTCCTAATGGCAAGATCTAATATCTGAAACAAAGTTTTCACTCAAAAATGCTAAACAAGGTTTTTCCATAATTCCGCACCACCTTAAATCTAGGATGATTTTCAAAAGCATGATTCGGATTATGTTCCATCACGAACCAACCGCCTTCCTTGAGTAAGTCGTGTTCAAATATTTTATCGGGGATCGTATTTAGCGTTGGTAAAGGGTAGGGTGGGCCAGCGAATATATAACTGAATTGTTGATTTTCTCGTTTCATAAATTGAAACACATCGCTTCTTACAATTCTAATATGGTCTTCTATATCTAAGGTTTCTGCGGTTTTTTTGACAAAGGCAACGCAGCCGCCAAATTTATCAACATAAGTGACATCCGTACACCCTCTAGAGATGAATTCGTAGCTATGATTACCTGTACCTCCAAAAAGATCCAAAACTTTTAAGTCTTCAAAGTCAAAATTATTTTGAATGATATTGAATAAGCCTTCTTTGGCAAAGTCTGTGGTTGGTCGGGTGGGCCAATTTTTTGCTGGCGGATAGAATTTTCTTCCTTTGAATTGACCTCCTATTATACGCATGTGTTGGTTTGAAATCTAGGCGAACGAAAGGTCGTTTTGTTGGCCTAGATGATATAAACCACATAGATACATAGGCCACATAGTAAGTGATTGCTATGTGGCCTATGTACCTATGTGGTTAAAAAAACTATTTTAGTAGCTACTTTATTATTGCTCTTCAAACTGCAAAGAAACAGAATTAATACAATATCTCAAACCTGTAGGCTTGGGACCGTCATCAAATATATGTCCAAGGTGTCCATTACATCTAACACAATGTACTTCGACACGTCGCATACCATGACTATTATCCACCTCCTCTTCTACATAGACGGCCTCTAATGGTTCATAGAAACTAGGCCATCCTGTTCCAGATTTGAATTTAGTGCTAGAACTGAATAAAGGTAATTGACAACCATTACAAGTATAGATTCCTTCTTTTTTATTATTCCAGTATTCACCTGTGAAAGCTCGTTCTGTGCCTTGTTTTCTTAGTACATAGAATGCTTCATCAGATAGCTCTGCTTTCCATTCTGCTTCTGATTTTTCTATTTTTTTTATGGTATCCCCTTTGCTGGTTAATAGGGTAGATTTGGAAGTCATCGTTTTATTAGTGACAGCTTTTGCTTGATTACAAGAGAATGCTAGGCTTATAGTTGCGAATATGACTAGCACACACAAGATGGATGTATTTTTCATTGTTTATTTTTTAAAAGAATAATCACGAACCGTGTCGAGTCGCCAGGGCCGTGGTGAAATTTTTCATGTTCTAATATAACCAGTCAAGCAGCAGTTTTGTTGTAAAGCTTCTGTCTCTATAATGACAAGCTAATTAATCATAGCAGGGCGAACGAAAAGTCGTTTTTATAATAGAAATAGGCTATGGTTACAAGCTTTTAATCATTAAAGCTGCACATTTTTCAGTGGATTATATATTACGATATTGATTTTTTGTTCGTCCTGCTAACGATACGTAATATTCTTCACATTATTTCCTTCATTACACTCCCAGATTCCTTGATAAGTATCGACAAACATAATCAAATAAGGCATATGCCGTGTCTTTTTCCTAATATCAATTCTAAAAACCCCTTCATAAGATTCATTAGGATTTAAGATACCTTTTTGTTCTTTTAAACCTTTCTCGATAAAGGAGCCACCAAGTATCATATCTCCTCTAGATAATTTAGCCGTTCCAGAAGCATAAGCTCGAACGGCAATATTATCTTCTACTGCTTTTTCTTCTCCAAATAGCGCTGCTGGAGCTGTTCCTTTATTGGTTATGGTATAAGTGATTTCTGCATATTTTTTCTTTCTTTTAGTTACGCTAAAGCTTTCAATAACTAGGTCTGGACAACCTTCTTCATCTATAACATTGCTTCCTTTTGCTACAAATTCCTCTTCTTCTTGGATAGCTACTTTTTCGGTTTGAATAGTCGTTTCTTCTTTTTGGATAGCTATTTTCTCGGTTTGAATGGTCGTCTCTTCTTTTTGGATAGGCGTTTTTTCTTTTTTATTAGCGACTGCTTCACTCTGGATAGGCGTTTCCTCTTTAGTAGCAGATGGAGTGTTGCTGCCAATCTTCTTGACTCCTAAGGAAGTATTATAAGCCATTTGACCAGGTTCCAAATTTATTTTTTGTTTTAGCAGTCGTTTTTTTATAGCATCCGATAGCTCTATATAACCAGCCTCTTGCAGGGATTGGTCAAACTTGATAACTAATTCATTAGAATGTTTGGAAGGCAAGACTACTTTATTTCTACCTGTATTAATGATCGTTCCTGTTACCCTTAATACGTTTCCTTTTTCTTCTGTCAAGTTGATATTGACCAGTTCTAATCTGTAACCACTATAAGTAATATTTTTTGGAGGAATATCTTGGGTAGTGGTAGTCGATGACTCGGAAGTCTGACTGATAGCCTGAGTAGTGTTTTTGTTGCAAGCAACAATACTTAGCATTGCAAAGGGAAGCAATATAAATAAAAGCGATTTTTGGTACGAATTCATTAATATTTCGTGTAGCTGAAAAGTAAGTAACGACGAAATAATAAGTTGGTCATCTGGACGAGAAGATTTTGTTCTCAGTTTTCTTTAAAAAATCCTTGCATAGCCTAGCTA
>JALZWC010000381.1 GCA_023300255.1 Saprospiraceae bacterium
GCATGAAAATTAGAAATCTCTGGTTCTGTAATTCGGAAAAAACGACGCGCATTTCCATTAGCTTGAAACTGAGCTAATCGATCATTAACGAATTCTGGATTGTCTTCGATATTCTCTACGACTACATAATAATAATCGCCTGCTGTATTATCCCAGAGTATTTCTATGGCCTCATCACCGCCACCTCCAAATCCACCACCACCAGGACCGCCACCGCCAGGAAAGCCTCCAGCCGCTACCTTTTCCAAGCCAATAGAAAATTGAGAAATCGTCACTTCTTTCTTTTCTGGAATAAAAGTCTCAGAGCTAATTGTTTCACCATTATGTTCAAAGCTTAACGTATAAGACTTTCCACTTTGGGGGGCAAAATCCATGTTTTGGTAAATGCCTTCGCTATTGTGAAATAAAGGATACGTCTGCGTCCCATCAAAAATTTCTACCTCAAGATCTTCTAAAGTAATTAGATCTGTATTTTCTCTTGCATAAGAAAAGGATTGAGTAATGCTCACCGAATCAACAGGTTGCCCAGCGAATAAATAGGCTTCCACTACTGCTGTTTGAGCATCTAAGCTGATGTTACCTTGCTCTTGAGTACAGGCACTAATCGTGCAAATTGAAATAAGTAAAAGGGAGATATTTTTTATAGAGTAATTCATAATTATTATTTTATAAGGGATAAGGAAATAGAGAATAGAGAGTAGAGACCTGTTTCGTTTATAATTGAAGGAAAATCGTTTTCATTTTAACGGATTCCTTCTCTATTCTCTGCTCTCTACTCTCTGTTCTACATTCATACTACCGCAAAGACCAAGTAAAAAAGAAACTAGGCGTAAAATTCAATAGCGATACATTCGTTTCTAAAAGTTCGCCTTCAATGACTTCATATTCCTTAAACCATACATTATTTCTATTATAGATATTAAAGAAGGACAGCCCTAAACTTGCATTAGACTCCCCAAATTTCATATCTCTAGTTGCCGAAAAATCAAAACGGTGATAAGCAGGTAAGCGTAAGGCATTTTTATCACTAACTTCAAAATAATCTGCAGTTGTGCCATCCAAATAAGTTAATTCATAAAAGCCAGTTGGTGCCGTATAAGGTTTACCTGTTGCATAAATGAAGGTGGAGCTAAAATTCCATTTTTTCCATTTATAACTACCAACAATTTTTAATTCATGGGTTTGGTCTTGATTAGCAAAAAATGGCTCGTCTCCAAAAACTTCAAAATCATATTCTACTTCTCCTAAGGTATAACCTACCCAACCTGTGAATTTGCCGACCTTCTTTTGTAATAGAAATTCCAAACCTTTGGCGACGCCCGTCCCTATAAAAAAGAGTTCCTCAAATTCTAAAGTTCTGTTCGCACCACGGCCAGAAGGCGTTAATCTGGTCGTAAATTCTGATAAGCCATCTAACTTCTTGTAATAAGCTTCCACATCAAATAGAAAAGAAGGCGTTTCATAACTTATGCCACCAATAAAATGTTCGGCAGCACTAACGGGTACTCGATCATCATCTGCCAATAACCAAAAATCTCTACTTCCTTGTTGTATATCTTCTCGCACAATTCGGGTTGCTTGTTGATTGTATTTACCCCAAGCCCCTTTTAGTTTAATTCTATCGGATAACAAGTAAGTTACCGAAGCTCTTGGTTCGAGATACAGTTTATCATTGACATTATAATAAGTGGTACGTAGTCCACCAGTAAGAATCAACTTATCAGAAAAGGTATGTTTATTCTGCACATAAAAAGAACTAGTCAAACCCTGATCTTTTCTATCTATTAAGCCAATCGTATCATTCTGTGTGAATTCATAAGCAATGTCATTATAAGTAGTTTGCAAGCCAAATTCTACTTTATTAGTCTGATTGATATTCCATTCATTATCAATTTTCAGTGTAATATCTTTCAGATCATTATTTTCAAAATTACCTGTAACTCTATTTGTAATCGTATCATTTCTCGTAATTTCAATTTCATTTCTTCTATCACGTTCACTAAAATAATTTGAGTAAGAAACATTTGCATTTGTATAGAATCGGTCAGACCATTTTCGAGCATATTTCAAACTTGCGCCCCAATTACCCCATTCGGTGATGTCTGTATTATCGTTTTGGAAGTTAAAATTAGCATTACCACCACCTCTGCCAGGCCCACCTGTAAAAGAAGAATTATCTGTTATGCGGGAATTATCCAAATCATCTTGTCCATTATAAAAACTTAGGGCAATCACGTCTTTATTAGATGGACGGAAAGTCATTTTTGCGTTCAAGTCATAAAAAAAAGAATTTGGTTGGACATCCTGTTGGCCAAATCTCCCTCCACCTCGTCCTCCTCCTGCCCCTTGCTGCACATCTGTCGTCCCTTCATTAGCTTCTGTAAAATCTTCAAATAAATTGTTATAAAAACTACTCTGGAAAGACCTTCTTCCTGCTACTAAGAAAGACCCTTTTCCATTAAATAAAGGCGCTTCTGCATAGGCATTTACACTTAATAAACTTAGTCCCAAGCCTACATTCAATTCCTCAGAATTTCCATCTTTTCCAGTCAATTCTACTACACTAGATAAGCGACCTCCATACTTGGCTTCAAAGCCACCTTTATATAATTGTACGTCCTTAATGGCATTGCTATTAAAAGCGCTAAAAAAACCAAATAAATGATCTACATGATAAACTGTAAATCCATCAAATAAAATTAGATTTTGGTCAGGCGTACCACCCCGAACAAACAAACCAGAAGAGTTTTCTTGTGAACCACTTATCCCTGGTAATAATTGTAGCGACCGAAAAATATCTTTTTCCCCAAAACTAGGTAAGTAAGCTAATTGAGTAGGAGCAACACTCACTTTACTAATCCCTGTGGATGCTCTTATTAATTGTTCTTCTTTTTCAGCAATGACTAATACTTCAGATAGCTCTTGACTAAAATCTGCCAAATTGATAGAGAAATTAGTAAAATCCATAGTTGGTTCTAAACGTTTGTACATAGTCTGATAACCTAGATATTGCACGACTAACAAAGAAGTGTCCGATGGAACGTCAAACAAAGTGAACTGCCCATCAACATTTGCAGAAGCACCAATACTTGTTCCTTTTATTTGTATTGTTGAGAAGGGTAGAGTCTCGCCAGAATTGGCATCTCTAACAATACCGTTGAGTGTAAAATTCCTTTTTAAGGGTTGCTGATTGGAAGCCGTTATAACTTTTTCTTTAGGTAATTCCCCTTTAAAAATCCGAACGGTTCTGGGAGGGATAATTTCATACGCTAATCCTGTTCCAGATAAAAGAACTTTCAATCCATCTGGCAAATCTAGCTTGCTAAAGGATTCATTGATAATAACTCCTTGAACATCTTTCTCTTCATATTCAAATTTTATCCGATGACTTATTTTTAAATCTAGTAAAGCAAGGTCTAGTGCTTTATTCTTATAATTACCTTTTATTTTTGTCTTGTTTATATCTTGGGCATGTAGTGTTCCGTGTATCGAACAGGCAAGAAATAAAATTATTAGCTGACAAACTAGCTTCATTATTATTCTTTTTAGTGTGGGTGTTTTAAGTAAGGAATGTGTATGGAATAAGTTCGTAATTTAGGGTAGCTTATTTTGTTCTTAGTTTTTGCTTTAATGAAGGATAATTGTTGATACTTTGACTG
>JALZWC010000382.1 GCA_023300255.1 Saprospiraceae bacterium
TCGTTTACAAACAACGAAATTTGGTCATTTTTTAAGCGAAATTTATCTCTATTCTCTGCTCTCTATTCTCTGCTCTTTTCTTATGTATAGTAGTATGATTTACATGTTGACAATAAAGAACACAGAGGCACAGAGCGTTATATGAATTATTCTCCGTGCCTCTGTGTTCTAAATTAAATTGAGTGTAAAACAAAGTTGAGGCAGCATTCCTACATCCACGTCTTGTTATCCCGAAGGGATATGTACCGTCCCTACGTCCTATAATACTATGCAAAGTATGCGTGGAGGTAGCCACAGTACAGATCCCTACGGGATGACAAAGCGTGGAGATAGGGATGCAACCTAGTCGTTCCTAAAATGAAATTTGCTCCAGGATTGTTTTACACTCAATTAAATTCCGATAGGAATTGTCGCCTATCTTATATATTTCTCCCTAGCCTAAAAAACCTCGAAAGCAATCTCAGGTAATGGCTCTTTTACACAATCGACTGTAGAAATGTCAGCCGTAACACTCATAAAAGTTTGATCGCCTGCGTTCAAATTCACAAAAGATGGAGGACCCTCTTCCTGCACACATACCGCTTCCGCTTCCATTACTAAACCATCCATCAAAATATTTGGTTGACCAACACCACTTAAGGCTAGTAAACCAATAATCTGTTGAACCAATGGCGTTTGAACAGATGCTTGAACAGCCCCTTCCATTGTGTAAGCATTATCATGTATGTAGATACCGCTTGGAAAAGGATTGTAATTGGGATCTTCTGGCGGATCTTGAAATATTAAAAGACTCGTAATGACAACATTCGCAAAAGTATTGTTGACAAAAGAGTTCCCAAAAACTTCTACATTTTTTGTACTTAAGACCATTAAGCCTGTACCAGTAGGAACACTGGCTACTATATTACCTTCAGGCGCAAAATTCGCCCGTTCATTATCGTGTACATTATTATTAAAAACACGTGTATTGGCACCAGTTTTTGTTAAGCCGGGTAAATCAAAAACTAAGATACCACCTGTATTGTCAAATGCCTCATTATCGAATACATCTGCATTGGTTGTATTTTCAATTTCTATGCCTGCCACATTGCCTTCCGCTACACAATTTTTTACGATCACTTGATCTGATTGGCCTACATAGATTCCAGCATCAGAAGCTCCAAAAGCATAGCAATTGTCTATGTATACTTCTGTACAAAGTACTGGATATAGTCCATAAGCACCATTGTCAATACTAGGCTCCCCTGACCAAATGGTATTAACATTTACAAAACTGACTTTATTACAATCTCTAGCTTTTAGTGCATCTCCTTTAGAGTCTTGAATCGTAATATCTTCAAAACGAATACTGTTAGAATTGGACACAAGAACGGCATCTCCACCTGCCGTTTGACCACTAAAATCTAGAAAAGTTTTATCTCGTCCTGCTCCTCTTATTATTACTCTAGATTTGCCATCCATAGACAAAGTATTGGTAAAAGAAAAAGTACCTTCACCGAAGACAATGATCTTATCTTCTGTCACCTCAATAAAGGCCAATTGTGCTTCGTCTGCTGCAGTTTCACTTGCGGCGATTCTAATTTCATTCTCGGGCACTGGCTCTGGTTCCAGCTCTGGCTCAGGTTCTGGTGTTACAACTACTTCTGGTACTATCACATCGTCATCATCATCGCCACAGGAGCTAATGGTAAACACAGAAAAAAGTAGGATAGAAACCCAAAGGGTATTAATAATAATTTTTTTCATTTTATTTAGTTAATTTTAAAAAATTATACTTCTAATTTAGAAGTAAAACCTAAAGATGTAATTTTTTTTTAAATTATAAAAAATATTTATTATTTTATAAAAAAATATAGAATCGATGATTAAAAATATAATATATTTCCTAATCTGCTCCATCTCACTTTTAATTACTTCAACAATGAATGCACAAGAACGTTCAAGAGATTTAGGAATAAAAATAGGTATCTTATCCACGGGCGTCTATAATGCGATTACGGACGTAGCTAATGTGAAGGTTGGTCAATATACGATTCAAAAAGGCGACAGTGTTAGAACAGGGGTAACGGCTATATTGCCACATGAAGGTAATGTCTTTCAGCAGAAGGTTCCGGCGGCTATTTATATTGGAAATGGTTTTGGCAAATTAATAGGCTATTCTCAAGTCAAAGAACTAGGTAATATCGAAACCCCTATTATTTTGACCAATACCCTCAGCGTTCCCACCGCAGCAGATGCTTTAATTGATTATACCATTGATCAAGCAGAAAATAAAGAAGTCCGTTCTGTTAATCCTATTGTTGGAGAAACAAATGATGGACGCCTAAATGATATTCGTGGAAGACATGTACAAAAAGAGCATATTTTAGAAGCTATAGCTTCTGCTAAAACAGGCATGGTTCAAGAAGGAAATGTGGGCGCTGGGACAGGCACTCGCTGTTTTGGGTTTAAAGGAGGTATTGGTACTTCTTCTAGAAAACTACCAGCTGATTTGGGCGCTTATACAGTAGGCGTATTAGTGCAAACAAATTTTGGTGGTATTTTACAAATAAACGGAGTCCCCATAGGAAAAGAGTTAGAACAATTCTATTTGAAAGACCAGTTAGAAAATTCTCCTGATGGTTCCTGTATGATAGTGGTCGCAACAGATGCGCCTTTAGATAGCAGAAATTTGGAACGTTTGGCTAAGCGAGCTATGTTAGGTCTAGCTAAAACAGGTGGGATCGCTTCAAATGGTAGCGGAGATTATATTATTGCTTTTTCTACTGCAAAGGATTTGCGTATTCCCCATAGCACTTCTTCTGTCTTTCGTTCTGGAAAAGTACTTCGCAATGAGCAAATGTCTCCTTTATTTTTAGCAACTATTGAGGCTACAGAAGAAGCGATCATCAATTCCTTATTTGCTGCGGAAGATATGAAGAGTAATGGTGCATTCATAGAGGCCTTACCAACAAAAAAGGTACTTGAAATAATGCATAAGTATAGGAAATAAAAAAGGGAACAAACCGAAGCTCATTCCCTAATATCTTTTATCTACCCCCCAGCGATAAAAGACAATGACAAGATACGTTCATATGGTATCT
>JALZWC010000383.1 GCA_023300255.1 Saprospiraceae bacterium
ATTCGATTTTCGATATTTTAACGGATATGCCCCCACTACTATATCAGTATTTTTTATGGGTTCATTTATTCCCATTCTTTACAGTAGTGGTAAAATTAATAAAGGATCATTTCGAGCAAAGACAAAAAATAGAGGCACTTAAAAAGGAAAAAGCCAATGCGGAATTAGGTTTTTTAAAGGCACAATTACATCCTCATTTTTTATTCAACACCTTAAATAACTTATATACCTTAACCCTCTATAAATCGGATGCCGCACCAGATATCGTATTAAAGCTAGCGAAGATATTAGACTATACAATGCACCAAGATAAAAACAAAGAGATTCTAATAGGCAAAGAAATTGCTTTGATTGAAGATTATATCGATCTAGAGTTATTGCGTTATGGCCAGCGATTAGATTTTGTTTTTAATAAACAGGTGGAAAATGAAACCGCAACTATTGCCCCATTAGTCTTATTATCTATAGTAGAAAATGCTTTTAAACACGGTGCAAGTGGAGATCATAGTCGGCCTAAAATACACATTGATTTACAAGTCAAAAACGGAGAATTACAATTTAATGTTTTTAATTCTAAGCCAAGTATTGTTCAGGCGGATAAAACGAATTTTAAAAAAGGAATAGGCATGAATAACATTAAACGGCAGTTAGTTTTGTTGTATAAGGATCAACATCAATTTGATATAGTAGAGACTATTGATAGCTATCGAGTAATTTTGAAAATTAAATTGATAAAGGAATTGGCGCTTAATTAATTAGCGTGTAAGATAACCTTGGGATAGTGTCCCTATCACCTTGTCATTCTGCAAGGATCTCAATAAATTAAATCAAGTCATCCTATTTAATGGAAAAACAATTCAATATAATTGAACAAATTTTGAACAACAGGGTATTAGCTCATATACTGTTTTGGGCAAGCACCTTAATTATATTCCCTATTTATACTAAGCTTATTGGAATACCATTCTTGGCAGGTTTTATTATTAAACTTTTTTTTCTACCTGTTCAAATATTGGCTACTTATTATTTGATTTATTATCAAATCCCTAAATTTATGTATCAAAAAAGGTATGTCCGTTTCGGGATTTCCTTATTATTAAGTATCTTACTTTTTTCTACCCTTGCTAATTTGGTAGAAGATTTAGGTTTAGCACAAATCATGACCGGCTATGAAGATGAACCCCAGAGTCTTTCAGAAATATTGTCTAATCCATTTGCCAATGCCGAATACAATGCAGAAGATGTTTATTTAACTGTTTTTATGGTGACTGCTATAAAATTCCTCAAACAACAGATAGAAGAAAAAACACAAATGGATATCTTAGAACAAGAAAAAACCAATGCAGAAATAAAATTATTAAAGGCGCAAATCAATCCTAGAATACTATCGAAGACGCTTTATCAGTTACATGAATTGGCTAAAGAGAAATCGGATATGGCACCTGAAGTGGTGATTAAATTATCCGAAATGTTGGATTATATGTTATACCAATGCAACGCCCCTAAAGTACTCATTAGAAAAGAAATAGAACTGATACAACATTATTTAGACTTAGAAAAAATACGCTACGGTGACCAACTTAAATTAAAATTCTTCCATAGAATAAATAATAAATTTTCAGAAATTACACCCTTATTATTGTTAAGTTTTATCGAATCATTTTTTTCTGAAATAGAAAACATTCCAGTAAATCCAAGTATAGAAATACTATTAATCGAAAAAGAGGCTCTGCTTAATTTAAAACTAATTTCTAATCTAATAAACGATAATAGTAACAATCACAGTAATGTTAAAAAGCAGTTAGCACTACTCTACCCTGAGCAATACACACTTACAAGTGATTCCAAAAATGGAATGCAAAGTGTTGAACTTAATGTACAGCTAATACCTAAATAAATTGAGTATAAAACAATTCTGGGGCAGCCAATTAACTCATCCGATCACTTCCAGTGGTCGGATGAGCCGTCCAGCTTGATCCGACCACTGGAAGTGATCGGACCAATTGGGCTGGCAATGGCCCAATTTTGTTTTACACTCAATTTAATAGGTAGACGAATTTCTTTTAGCTTACCCCTATTACATTCAACTAAATCGAATAAAATATCAGAAGGAATACTTAACTTGCGTTAAATTAATTAGACTTGTTCATATACCAACTTGTTATTTGTGAATAAGTCTATTGTATTAAACTAACCAAACATATGAATAAGCAGATTAAATTAGCTAAGCGCCCAGTTGGAATGCCAGATGAGTCTACTTGGACTTTCGAAACTAGCGCGATTCCATCTCCAAAAGAGGGAGAATTTTTATTAAAACAAGAATATATATCCTTAGATCCAGCTATGCGTGGATGGATGAATGATGCCAAGTCTTACATTCCTCCAGTACAAATAGGAGAAGTAATGCGAGCAGGTTCTATCGGAACGGTAATAGAAAGTAAGCATCCAGAATTTAAAGTAGGTGATGTGCTGAGTGGATGGGGTGGGGTACAACAATATCTTGTTTCCACTGGACAGGGGTTCTTTAAAGTAGATGCGAATTTGGCGCCAATGCCAGTATATATCGGTACTTTAGGAATGCCTGGTATGACGGCTTATTTTGGTATACTAGAGGTCGGTAAAATTAAAGAAGGAGATGTTGTATTGGTATCAGGTGCTGCGGGTGCGGTAGGAAGCGTTGTTGGCCAAATTGCAAAAATAAAAGGTTGTACGGTAATTGGAATTGCAGGTGGACCAGAGAAATGCAAGTATGTAACAGAAACTTTAGGTTTTGATGGTGCTATTGACTATAAGAACGGGGATATGAAAAAAGAACTTCGTGCGCTATGTCCTAAAGGAATTGATGTATACTTTGATAACGTCGGTGGAGAGATTTTAGATTTAGCTTTAACTAGAATTAGAAGAGATGCTAGAATTGTTATTTGTGGAGCAATCTCTCAATACAATAATACGACACCTATAAAAGGGCCATCTAATTACTTGTCTTTGTTGGTCAATAGAGGGACAATGCAAGGAATGGTGGTGATGGATTATGCACCAAATTTTGGCAAGGCGGCAATGGATATGGGCACTTGGATGGCACAAGGAAAATTGAAATCTAGAGAAGATATCTATGATGGTATCGAAAACTTTAGAGAGACTTTTACTCGGTTATTTACGGGAGAAAAAATGGGAAAATTAGTATTGAAAGTTTCCGAATAGACAATTGAAATTACTTGTCTGCCTTTATTGGTGGCATCAGGTATACGAAGAGGTGCGGAAAAATAGCATATGCTTTTTTCCGCATCTCTTCGTTTAATACTATATATCGTTAATTCTCACTTGACATGACTATTGAAGAAACACACCAAGCACTCAACAAATCTATCCAACCTATATATGGAGAACGAGAAGCTGCAAGTATTACTCGAATTGTTTTTGAAGATGCTTTCCAATTGTTTGACTTCAACTCTAAAAAAGAATTCTTATATACCGATAAATTATTAGCTATTCAGCAACGCTTATTAAAACAAGAGCCTGTCCAATATGTACTAGGACAAGCTGATTTTTATGGATTGAAATTTAAGGTCTCTTCTGATGTATTGATTCCACGACCAGAGACAGAAGAGTTGGTGCATTGGGTTTTAGAAACTAACCAATCAGTAGAACCTACCATTTTGGATATAGGTACAGGTAGCGGTTGTATACCTATCACCCTAAAGAAAAAACTACCAAGGGCTATTGTATCGGGCTTAGATGTTAGCGAAGCTGCATTAACAATTGCTAGAGCAAATGAAGCATTGAATGAGGTCGTACTTTTCTTTATTCAATTAGATATTTTACAAAAAGAAAATTGGGATAGCTTACCCGATTATGATATTATCATTAGTAATCCGCCTTATATACTACATAGCGAAGCCACTTTAATGCCTACTTGGGTCAAAGATTATGAGCCAGCCTTAGCGCTTTTTGTAGAACATCCAGATACCTTACTTTTTTATCGAGTTATTGCTGATTTTGCTGCAATTCATTTAACACCAAGTGGTTACTTGTTTTTTGAGACTAATGAATTTAATGCTCAAAAAGTCGTTCAATTATTAGAGGAAAGAGCATTTCAAGATATTGTTATTCAAAAAGATATGTCTGGGAAGGAACGGATGATTCGGGCTAGAAGAAACTAAGACGGGGTTTTATTTTACTACATAGGATTTTATTTTACCATATAGGATCTTATTTAACCACATAGGTACATAGGTCACATAGGTTAGGCTTGTGCTATGTGATCTATGTACCTATGTGGTTAAGTAAGATACTAGTTTAATTTACTTTGTCTTTGACAAGAAAGTTTCTGCCAAATTTGTTCATCCCTTAATTTTTCCCTATCATCGTTTTAATATTTGAAGTTGTTCAAAACAACTTCTTAACAAAACGAAAAATCATGACAGCATTTTTAGCAGAATTTATAGGCACGGCCATCCTAGTATTATTAGGGGATGGGGTAGTCGCCAATGTAGCATTGAGTAAAACAAAAGGAAATGATTCTGGATGGATCGTCATTACTATTGGTTGGGCAATTGCGGTATTTGCAGGAGTCGTTATAGCAGCAGCAGCGAGTGGTGCGCATCTCAATCCAGCAGTAACCTTAGGTTTTGCCGTTGCAGATTTTGGTGGTTTTGGATGGGAAAAAGTACCGATGTACTTAGCAGCGCAATTTCTTGGAGCTGCTTTCGGCGCTTTTTTAGTATGGGTACATTATCGCGATCATTTTGAAGCTACTGCTGATGAAGCTACTAAATTAAGTGTATTCGCCACTGGTCCAGAAATTAGGAATACGGCTTCGAATTTAATAGCGGAAACAATTGGTACCTTCGTTTTAGTATATGGTATTTTTCACATAGCAGGTGCAAGCGTAGGCGATCAACCAGCTTCCTTGGGTGCATTAGATGGCTTAGTTGTCGCCTTACTAGTATTAGGTATTGGTTTGAGTCTTGGAGGGAATACGGGTTATGCGATTAATCCTGCAAGAGATTTATCTCCACGGATAATGCATGCGATATTGCCTATCTCTCGAAAAGGGAGTAGTGATTGGGGTTATGCTTGGATTCCTGTAGTTGGGCCTTTATTAGGAGGGGTACTAGCAGCTCTTTTGTTTACTGCTTTGGGTTAATTTTAAAGTAATTCAGTTGAATTACTTCCTAACTCATATATATAATGGGCTTAGCTTTACCGCTAAGTCCATTATTATTTTTACTATTTACTATCTGCTTATTTGAGCAAAATTAAACGTAATATCTAAACACATAGGCACATAGTACACATAATCTATGTGTACTATGTGCCTATGTGTTTAAATATTACGTTTAATTTCGTCTAAGTATTTACTTATCTATCATATTTTCATAACAAGATTAATGGAGGATTTAAAATCACAAATAGATACAGATAAACTACCAAAG
>JALZWC010000384.1 GCA_023300255.1 Saprospiraceae bacterium
TCTTAGCGACTCAAGGACAAATAAAAGAAGAACACTTTGCTTTGAATCAGTTGACCAGGCATTTGCCTGTTGTGGTAAAGCATCATCTAAAGTATGAACAAACTAAGTTAACACAATTAAATAAAATTTGTACGCTACTAGCTCCTACCGCAATCATGAAAAGAGGGTATACCCAAACTTATACGAATGAAAAAATGATAGTAAGTGCAAAAAAAGTAAAGGAAGGCATGATATTAGAAACTCAATTTATAGATGGGCAAATTAAAAGTAAAGTAATCAAATGAGCAAGAAAAAGGAAAGCTATCAATCAGCTATGCTAGAGTTGCAAGAGATCGTTACTCAAATAGAATCAAATGCTATAGAAATAGATGAGCTATCTACGCAGATGAAACGAGCTGCTACTCTAATCACTTTTTGTCAAAAAAAATTAAGAGCAACAGAAGGGGAGATAACAACATTATTTGGAGATGATCCAAATGGATAAGTAAAAAAGTCAGATCGCTTCGCTGTCAGATGTCAGATCGTCAACTCCGTTGACTGTCAGGTGTCAGACTTATGATGTTGACAACTTGACGCTTCCGAGCGTCATAAGTGATCTGACAGCGCAGCGTTCTGACCTCTGACAGTTCCGAAGTATTTCGGAACGTTCCGACTTCTATTAACCACATTCCAGTATTAAAAAAATGACCGAAGTATACATCTATGACGCAGTAAGAACTCCTTGTGGAAAAGGAGACACCGCAGGTGCCTTGTTTCAAGTAAAGCCTTTGGATTTATTAAATCGTTGTTTGAAGGCATTATCGAATCGCAATACCTTTGAAACAGAACATATAAATGATGCGATATTGGGTTGCGTGGTCCCTTTTGGAGATCAAGGAGATAATGTGATGAAGACAGCATTACTCTATTCTGGTTGGTCAAAGGAAGTACCTGGTATGCAGATCAATCGTTTTCAAGCATCAGGTTTGGAGGCTATTAGTTTAGCTGCGGGAAAGATTACAGCAGGTTGGGGAGACTTAATGATAGCTGGTGGATTAGAAAGTCCAAGCCGAGTTAGACGGTCTAATTTTAGAGGAGCGATTTCTAGTGATCCAAATATAATTAATTTGATAGGCTCCATACCATCTGGTATGTCTGCGGACTTGCTAGCCACTTTACATAATATTGATCGAATAGAGATTGATGAATATGCATTGGCTTCTCAAGACAAAGCCTTCACTGCACAAAAAGCAGGCTGTTTTGATAATTCCATCATTCCTATATACGATCAAAACAATATTTTACTTTTAAATCAAGATGAGGTCCTTAATCCAACTATTCATTCGGAAGAAATAGCGGCGATGGATACGATCTTTCCCAAATGGGGAAGAGCAGGTTTCGAGGTAGCAGCACTAAAAAAATATCCCTTATTAGAAAAAATAAAAGCATTCCATACTGTAGGTAATATAGCACCTATGGCAGATGGCGCGGCACTTGTTTTATTAGGAAATAAAGAAAAAGGGAAAAAACTAGGGTTAACAGCGAAAGCGAAAATATTGATGGCTTCTACTGTCAGTTCAGATTTAAGTATTATGCATTTAGGAGGGGTAAAAGCGGCAGAGAAAGCCATACAGCAAGCAAAATTAAAAGTGAAAGATATAGATCTATGGTACACCAATGAATCTTTTGGCGCACTAGGCGTTTATTTTCAAAAACATTTCTCTCTTCCAGCAAACCGATTGAATGCTTGTGGTGGAACAATTGCTTTCGGAGAACCGATCGGTGCATTAGGTGCAATGCTGTTAAGCATGTTATTAAATGATTTGGAGCGACAAGGGTTAAAACGTGGATTAATCTCTATAGCCGCTGAAGGGGGAATGGGTTCCTGTATGATTATTGAAATTGTTTAAAAATGAATTCTTGGTTTCTCTTCAGATGATTATTACCGTCCGATGAAGTCAAAACCTATTTATCTTCTCTAATAACTATTTAGCATCAGCTAAAGCCAATGCTGAACAGTTACCTTCTCTATTCTTAAAAATGGCTGACTATAGAGTCCAAAACAAATAGATATGATAAAATATAAAAAAGATACAGATAATATTGTCACGCTGACTATAGATATGAAAGGGCGGCAAGAAAATGTAATCAATCATAATAATTGTGATCTTTGGAGACCTATAATTGATCATCTCCAAAAAGAAAAGAAAAAAGGTGTTTTAAAAGGTATTATAATAACTTCCACGAAAAAGAATTTCTTAGAAGGAGGTGATTTAGAATATTTATATACCACTAAAGAAGCAGAAAAAATTTACGAGTTAGCAACAAAGCTATCTCAATTTTTTAGAGATCTAGAACACCCAGGTGTATCAGTTGTAGCAGCTATTAATGGCAATGCCTTAGGACTAGGATTTGAAATGGCATTGGCTTGTCACCATCGAATCGCATTGGATAGTTCTGACATCCGATTGGGGCATCCAGAAATTTCTTTTGGATTGATGCCGGGGAGTGGAGGTGTAATTCGATTACTATGGTTATTGGGTTTAGAAAAAGCATTTCACATTTTAACCAATGGTAGAAAATACCGTCCGAGAGAAGCTTTGAAAGTAGGTATTATAGATGAGGTCGCCCCTACACACAAAGACATGTTGGAGCAAGCAAAGAAATGGCTAATGAGTCAAGATGAAGCTATAAGGCCTTGGGATAAATCGGGAGGCAGAATACCTGGTGGTACAGCAAATCACCCTAAGACGATCCGTTTAATACAACAACTTACCGCAGATTTATCTAAAAATACTTATAATAATTATCCTGCTCATCAAAGTATTTTAGACACTTTAGTAGAAGGATCTAAAGTAGATTTTGATACGGCTTTAAAAGTAGAACGGCGACAATTTACTCAATTGATATTGCATCCCAAAACTAGCAATATGATTAAAACCTTCTGGTATGATTATAATGCTATTAAAAAAGGGATTAATCGACCAAAAGGATTTGGAAAATTTAGACCTAAAGAAGTAGGAGTAATCGGCGCTGGTCGAATGGGATCTGGTATTACTTTTTGTTGTATAAAGAGAGGAATAAAAGTGGTGCTAAAGGATGTATCGAAACCTATAGCGGAGTTAGGAAAAAAATATACTAAAGAGCAATTAGCTGTACGAGCAAGTAATGATACGATCACTGTACAAGAAGCAATCTCTTTACTGGACAACCTAACCACAACAGAAAAGACAGAAAATTTTAAAGATTGTGATTTGGTTATTGAAGCAGTTTATGAGAATGAGATGATTAAATCAAAAGCGATCAAAGAAACAGAAAAAATTATTGACGAATATGCGCTTTTAGGAACCAATACGATATCTATTCCGATTACAAAATTAGCAAAATCATCTTTCCGTCCAGAGAAATATGTAGGGCTACATTTTTTCTATCCTGTAGAAGATGTGCCGCTAGTTGAAATAGTAAAAGGGAAAGATACCTCAGACGAAACGATAGCGCAAGCTTTTGATTTCGTACGAGCGATTCGTAAAATTCCGATTATTGTAAAAGATGCTTGGGGATTCTATGCAGCAAGGGTTCAAAATACTTATATTTTAGAAGGAGTGACTCTACTGCAAGAAGGATACCCTGCTGCGCTGATTGAAAATTTAGGTTTACAAGCGGGAATGCCTAAAGGAGCATTAGCATTTGCAGATGATATGTCTTTGAAAATGGTTTTAAAATATGAACAACAAGCAGCAGTTCATTATGGTAGCAAATATGTAGCTCATCCAGCCGTTGCTACTTTAGTAACGATGACGGAAGAATTAGGTAGAACAGGCCGTTTTAAAGGCAATGGGTTTTATGAATATGTGAAAAATGAAAGCAGAATGTTATGGAGTGAATTAGGAGAACACTTTATGGTTACCAAAGAATCTTTTGACAGTCAGGAAATTATGGAAAGAATGCTCTTTGTTCAGGTTATTGAGGCTATATGGTGTATGCAAGAAAAAGTAGTTAACTCCGCAGCAGAGGCGAATTTGGGTAGTGTATATGGTTGGGGCTTTCCAGCATTCTCAGGTGGGGTGCTTCAATATGTAAATAGTTATGGACTTGATGCGTTTATTAAAAAATGTAGTGTATACAAGAAAAAATATGGTCCAAGATTTTCAGCACCTAGTTTATTGAAGAAAATGCAAAAGGAAGGAAAAGAATTTTAGAAGAGAGAAAAAAATAAGGGGGACATCGTAAAATGTCCCACCTTGAATGAGATAAACAAAAAAGGCTAAAAGTAAACAAATGTTTCTTTTATGTTATTTGTACAAATAACTATAATGAGGGGTGAAATAAATTAAAAAAATAATTTATTTACCTTACCTGTTGTTAATTTAATGATTCTTATGGTATCGGACTGAACTAAGAACTTTGTAGTTCAAATTTATACTAATAGTCTATACAAAAGATTCATTTTTTTACGAGTACTTAAAATTAAATCTTCTCTTAAGAAGCGACTGTAGTAGACATATGCTTTTCAGTAGATTGTTTTAAATTAATCTGATTTGCATATTTTGAAAAAGCACCTTTTTTTAATAATTTACAAGCATCTGGGTCATAGTATAAAATCCGCATCACATTCGAAAAATCTTCTATACTTTGACTATCTGAGTAATAATCAATAAGTGTGCCACATGTCTGATCCACAAGTTGTTCTTGCTCTGCCTCCCTGTAACTCAATATTGGAATTCCATTCGACAATGCACCTACTATTAGTGCTTCTGTTTTTGATCTTGATGGAAGTAACAATAAAGAAGCTGATTCATAAGCTTTTTGAATATGCTCAATCCTCTTCCAGTTTAATACTTGTACAAAAGGTTGTATTTCTAGCTGCTCTGCTCGCTGAATAGCTTCCAGTGCATATCCACCTTTGTCAATAAAAATAAGTTTACTATTTTTTTTATGTTTGGGGGTTAGGGCATGATGAAAGTCTGCGAATGCTTGGAATGTAATTTCAATTCCAGCTTCAGAGGCAACATCACTTAGTGCCAAAACCATGAACTTATACATAAATCGGGTAAGTTGCTAAGTAATTAAAACTGATAGCCCTATACTATAGTTAGTTAATCCACTTAGTTGTAGTTTTTAGTCTTTTATAACAATAGAGAATACAGTGACTCCATTTCTACAGTTTAAAGACCTAACATTTGAATTTTTTTTTAACCTTTCTGTCACCTAGAATAACTATTGTGCTCTAAAGAAGAGAAATTATTAATTATAATAACGCCTCCTACTCCTCACGTTAATGTAGTATTCTTATTGGCAATATCTGCGTATTTTTAATGGCAAAATGAATAAAACAATTAGCTATTGTGACTTTGTAATTTTTCATTATCGTGAGAGCAATTATTTATTAAAAAAACAATTACTCTTTAATCACTTGATAATTATTCAATTTCATATATCATATATCTTTTATAAATTAAATACATAATATAATATTTATTTATTTGTGACTTTAAATCGTAGATCCCCTTGAATAGTTCTAGCTATTAAAACGCTTTTGTCTGAAAGAATCATGTCTTTATCTATTAAATTAGTATTTCTTCTAACTTTATAGTTATTTGCTACTGCATTCTAAGCAACGTTCTTAAATGTTCATTGTCTCTTATAGTGAACAAATTAAAGACGAAACACCCAACTGTAAATGATTCAACTTGACGACATCCGTAAGTCTTATAAGACTGACTTTACTAACCTAGAAGTATTAAAAGGAATAGACTTGCATATTAAGAAAGGGGAGTTTGTTTCTATTATGGGATCTTCAGGCTCAGGTAAATCTACACTCCTAAACATCCTAGGCTTATTGGATGAATATAATTCTGGCACCTATTCCTTGAATGGTACTTTGATGAAAGATCTAAGCCAGACACAAGCTGCTCAATATAGAAATCAATTCCTTGGTTTTGTTTTCCAATCTTTTAATTTATTGCCTTTTAAATCTGCTAAAGAAAATGTAGCACTACCGCTCTATTACCAAAAGATTCCCCGTAAGGAACGTCAGATCAAAGCCGTAGAATACTTAGAAATGGTTGGACTTAAAGATTGGGCAGAACATTTGCCTAATCAAATGTCGGGTGGACAACAACAACGGGTTGCTATTGCTCGGGCGCTCATTTCTCAACCTAAAGTTATATTAGCAGACGAACCTACGGGTGCGCTGGACTCTAAGACTTCCCAAGAAGTAATGGATATTTTTAAAAATGTTCACGCCCAAGGTATTACACTAGTGATTGTCACCCATGAAGAAGAAATAGCCGCAATGACAGACCGAGTGATTAGATTGAAGGATGGCTTAATTGAAAGTAGAATTTAGACAAGCTATAATCTAAGGAATGAGGAGATAATAAATGTTACAAGTTGGGTTAGGAACGTGTGCGAAATAAGGTCGTAAAATTAGGGTAGTTTATTTTGGTCTTAGTTTTTGCTTAGTAAATAGGAGCTATGTTGATATAGAGACTG
>JALZWC010000385.1 GCA_023300255.1 Saprospiraceae bacterium
AATACTCGCCATAGCTAAGGCTATGTCTGCGTTTTTTGCCTAGTACAAATCCAAAACTCATCCAAATTATACTCGACACTATTAACTTGAATAACTACTTAGCTGATTATTTTAAAAAGAACAAATGTAAAAATGCATTGTATTTAGATGGATTTGTATCAAGGACCTATTTACCAAGTAAGAATTGGATTCAAGAGGATGGAAATTTTGGAGTAATAATAGGAGAAACAAAATAAGGTCTGCAATGAAGTTTATCTGACAAGCTTTCTAAACGTCAGCTTACAGGTAATCGTTCTATACGATTTTATTTATATTTACAATACAATAGCTTAGGAAGCGTTTTTTCTATAAACAAGTTTTATTCGATGAAAAATAAATTGCTCTACTTCTTTATATTAATACTTAGCTGCACTGCTGCCTGCACCTATATTCAGCCAATAAAAGATGGTCTAACTGCTTTCGAACGAAAGCAATATATCAAGGCTATACCGATGCTGAAAATTGAATATAAGAAAGCCAAAACAAAGTTAGATCAAGGTAAGTTAGCTTTCTTAACAGGGGAGTCTTATAAACTCACCAATCAATCCGATAAGTCCATTGAATGGTATCGTACGGCGTATGATGATGGTTATGGAGTAGATGCTCTAGGAGAGTATGCACAAGCCCTAAAAAGAACACAGCAATATCAAGAAGCCATTCTTGCTTTTAAAGAACTAGGCTTAGAGATTGGTAGTCCTTATGAATATCGAAAAGATATACAAGGATGTGAGATCGCTTTAAAGTGGTTAGAAGAAGGGGCATATGAAGAATATACGATCGAACAACCAAAATTCAATAGTCGTGCTTTGGATTATTCTCCAAGCATTTATCTAGGTAACGCCTTGTTATTTGTTTCCGATAGAGAAGAGAGCACCGGAGAAGAAGCCTATAATTGGACAGGACGAGATTTTATGGATTTGTTTTTAGTAGATTTAAATACTGGAGAAATTAGTCCTTTTGATAAAGTTATCAATTCTCCTGATAATGAAGGCCCTGCTACTTTCAGTAAAGATTTTAAAGAAATGATTTTTACTCGATGCTTTGGAGATGAAAATAATGCGGCTTATTGCAAACTAATGAGTAGTACCAGAGAAGGAGACAATTGGTCGCCTCCTATGGTTTTACCTTTTACAGAGTCCGAAATTAACTATATGCATCCTAGTCTCTCCGAAGACGGCAATACCCTTTACTTCGCTGCGGAGCATCCAGACGGCTGGGGGAAATATGATATTTATACCGTCGATAGAATACAGGATGAATGGGAGGAACCTCGTTTATTAGGGCGCAATGTCAATACCATTGGTAATGAACGTTTTCCATATGTCGATAAGGATACGCTTTATTTTTCTTCTGATTTTCACAATGGAATGGGAGGCTTAGATATTTTTAGAACCTATAAAGACAAAAATGATGATTGGGCGCCTGTCTTCAATTTGAAGGCACCTATTAATTCTGGAGCAGATGATTTCGGATATGTCGTGGATTATAGAGCACCTATTGTAAATCCAAAAGTCATTCACAAGGGATATTTTACTTCTACTAGAGATGATAGCAAAGGAAATGATGATATCTATTCTTTTACTAGAATGATACCACCTCCACCGCCGCCGCCACCTCCTATAGACACCACTAAAAAAGAAGTAATCGTAGAACATACTTTAATTTTAAAAGGTTATGTGTTGGAGAAGATTTACCAAATACCAGATAATCCTAATAGTAAAGTTTTAGGTAGGAAACCCTTAGCTGGTGCTGGTGTTAAAATTCGTTTAGAAGATGTGGAAGAGGATATAAGAGTTGGAGCAGATGGCTTATTTGAAATTATTTTAGAAGAAGATGCTGTCTATAAATTTGTTGCCTCACAAGAAGGATACCTCAGTAAGGACGCAAAATTTTCTACTAAAAATATAGCAAAAGATCCAAAAAATCCTACCCAAGAATTTTTGGTAGAAATCGAATTAGATAAAATATTTAAAAATAGAGAGATTGTTTTAAATAATATTTATTACGATTACAATGAGTCGTATATTAGAAATGATGCAAAACCTACGCTCAATGAATTAGCAGACATTCTATTACAAAACCCTGCTATAAAAATCGAATTAGCTTCTCATACAGATTGTAGAGGTAAAGAAAAATACAACCAAGAGTTATCTCAACAACGAGCACAATCTGCTGTAAGTTATTTGGTTTCTACCGGAGTAGCAGCAGAACGAATGACGGCTCGTGGTTATGGTAAGAATGCGCTGCTAATTAATTGCGATTGTAATGATGGCTGTACAGAAGAAGATCATCAAGCTAATAGAAGAACTACTTTCAAGATTTTAGAATAAAAAAATTCTTAATTCAGCACCTCTGAAAATCTACCCAACTCTCCCTCAAAAAGGAAGGAGTCGTCTACAAAGGAAGATATTCAATCGTAGACGACTCCCCCTCTTTTTAAGACGAGAGAGGACTTTTGCCCAGAGGCAGAAAAAGGCTAAGCCTCGGGGGAGTTCCCAACGAGTAATAAATAATCACAAAACAAACCAATGGAAAATTTAAAATACCCAATAGGCAGATTCAAAATACCAGAAATCATTACGCCAGTAATGGTTCAAGATTGGATAAGAGAAATCGAAACGGTACCTACTCAGATGAATGATTTAGTAGCTGCACTTTCAGACGAACAACTAGCCTTAACATATCGCCCTGATGGCTGGTCTATCAGACAAGTAGTACACCATGTATTTGATAGTCACACCAATGCTTATGTCCGTTTCAAATGGGCTTTAACAGAAGACAATCCTACTATTAAAGCTTATGATGAAGCTAAATGGGCGAAACTAGCAGATACGGATTTGACTCCTGTTACGGTATCCTTACATCTATTAGCAGGATTACATTATCGATGGTCCGTACTAATGAATGCGCTTTCAAAAGAAGAATTAGATCGTACCTTTTTCCATCCAGACAATCAAGCAACCTATGACTTAAAGTCGATGGTCGGTATGTATAACTGGCATGGAAAACACCATTTAGAGCATATTAAAATTGCTTTGAAGGGACAGTAATGATCAATACAATCAAAAAGAAAAAAGTCATAGCAGTCAATGCAAGGTTCTTACTAGACGGACGCTTAGAAGGTATCGGTTGGTTTACCTATGAAACCCTAAAACGTTTAGTAGCTTGGCATCCTGAGATTGACTTTATCTTTTTTTTTGATCGCCCTTATCATAAGAAATTTATTTTTGCAGATAACGTAATCCCTGTCGTATTATTCCCACCTGCACGACATCCTATTTTATTTTATTGTTGGTTTGAATTTGCAGTTAGCAGAGCTTTAAAAAAATATCAAGCAGACATTTTCATTAGTACAGATGGATTCTTATCCTTAAAAACTACCGTCCCTACCTTATTAGTGATCCACGATTTGGCACATGTACACTTTCCGGAACAAGTAAAATATATAGAACAACGGTACTACAATTTTTTCATGCAAAGATTTGCACAAAAAGCAGCACGCATAGCGACCGTCTCCGAATACTCTAAGCAAGATATACATCAACAATATCAGGTTCCATTAAATCAAATAGATGTAGTTTATAACGGTGCTAGAGAAAGTTTCCAACCTGTCCATATCAATACTCAACAACAAACCAAAGACAAATATGCCAATGGCCAAGCCTACTTCTTTTATATTGGTGCGGTTCATCCACGCAAAAATGTACATCGATTAATTCAAGCATTTGATCAATTCAAACAAAAGACAAACGCTCCTTTAAAACTGTTAATCGCTGGTCGATTTGCGTGGCAAACAGGCAAAGTAAAAGAAGCCTTCGACCAAGCTCTACACCAACAAGACATTACTTTCCTTGGATATGTGAAAGACGAAGAAGTTCCATTGTTAATGGGTAGTGCCTACGCGCTAACTTATATCTCTCTATTCGAAGGCTTTGGCATTCCTTTATTGGAAGCGATGAATTGTGATGTCCCTGTTATCACTTCTAATGTATCTTCCATGCCTGAGGTAATCCATAATGCAGGCCTTACGGTATCTCCTACCTCCATTGAAGAGATTGTCTCCGCAATGATAAAGCTCTATAAGAATAAAGACTTCCGAAGAGAATTATCCTTCAACGCAAAACAACAACGTCAAAAATTTAGTTGGGATCTAACAGCTCAACGATTAGAAAAAAGTCTAGCTTTTTTTGGTCTTTAAGTAACGACGAAAGAGTAAATGGTGCATTTCGACGAGGTTATTTTGCTTTTAGTTTTTCTTTGAAAGAGGGAGTATTGTTGATACTATGACTGATTTCAAAGGAAAAATAAAGGCAAAAGAATCCGTCCAAATGCGATAGTTATTTTTTTGTCGTTACTAAATTAGAGATTATCTTATTTTTGCAGAAAAAAATTATGTTTAAAACGAATGATTATTTCGAAGGCAAAGTAAAATCTGTCGCCTATGAGAACGCAAGTGGAACATACACTATTGGTGTAATGGAGGATGGTGCTTATGAATTTGGTACTTCTTCTAATGAAGAGATGACTGTTGTAAATGGTACTTTAGAAGCATTGCTTCCTGGAGCATCTGAATGGGCTACTTATCCCGCTGGCTCCACTTTTCACGTAGCTGCTAATGTAAAATTTAAAGTAAAAGCAAAAGGGGTAACTTCTTATTTATGTAGATATTATTAACGGATCAAGCTGCACGTTTCATCCGAGCAATGGAAGTGGAATGTCGTCAACTTAAGGAGTAGATCGTCGAAGTTTGCAAACCAAAATTGTCAAGCTAAGAAGATAGGAATCATTATAGCAAAAACAATAAAATGGGTAAGCGGTGAAGGCAAAAATATCCACTTATATTAAGCTTTACTATAACAAGTCTATAGACAGAACGCTGAACAAAATGGGTCTTTCACAACCTGAAATTCTCGTACAATCGATGGTTTAAGTTTGGTGCGACACGAAGTCGCTTGATATATTGTTAAACGGTTATCTATCAAATGTTATCAAACAAAGGTAGCCGATTTAACCCGAT
>JALZWC010000386.1 GCA_023300255.1 Saprospiraceae bacterium
ATCTCATCTACTGCTGTAGATAATGCAATGTTCATTCTGATAACAGGGGCAAAACCATTCTCACCAGTAAAACCAGGGAACCATTGGTCATATAGTAGTAAACTAGATATGAATGGATAATTAATTTCGGTGCTATAAATTTGAGAAATATGAGCACTTTCTAGAGGATACTCTGTCATTGCAAAATATCGTTTGCCTGGCTCAAGATTAATAGTAGGGCCATCCGAATCAAAATTTTCTAAAGTTGTTTCAAAAATATCATTTGTGCCATCTCCAGCTCCATTAGGGTAAGTAAAATCTGTACTAATTCCTATAAATTCTAATTGTCCTTCTGCGGTAATATCTGAGCTTTCAAAATTAAAATTATTATAACTTTCCTCGACTTCATCAGCTACTTTCATTAAGTAGATATTAACGATATTACCGTCTAAAATTCCTTCTTCTTCGGGTAGAAAAGATCTAAAAGAAATATTATCTAATACAAAATTTTCTTGGGTCTCTGCAGAAATGCCGTATATATTTGCATAAGCATGTTTGTCCTCCCCTCTATTTCTTTGGGATGTATTACCGCCATCTAAATCTTTTGAAAAGGTATTGTCGGTAACAACAAAAGAAGCCTCCTCTATATTATTCGATGGATTTTCATCCCCTCCGTCTTGGGTTAAAGTATAACGAATAAGATAAACACCAGGTCCTATATCTGGTTGATAAAGATTTTCAATTTGCAATACGGTATCTACTCCTACAGGAATAGTAGCATAAAGAGCACTATCCGCAAAAACCACATTCTCTATTAGGTTGTTATTAGCATCTATACTTTGTTCAATAATTTCTGCTTTTAACACCACATTCGTTTGGGCCACTGATCCATTATTAGTGGCTACTATTAGGAACAAGAACGGATCATTCACTACCTGTGATACTGGCTGAGCAGCACTTGCAGGCGTATAGAAGAAATCAGATATAGTGAGTTCATTTTTAAACCCTTCGACAATCTTTACATCATCAATTATCCAAAAGAAATAATCCCCTACCATTCTAAATCTTACTAATAGATCGCTTACACCAGCAGCGCCTTCTAATGGTAATATCTGATAAGAATCGGTAAAAGAAAGAAATTCATTCGGTGCAATATCTGTATTAATCAGTGTTTCTCGCCAAGTTGCACCGCCATCAATACTATAGCCTACATAGAATTCACTAGTAAACTGCCGAACTTCTTGGTAAAAGCTCAAGGCAAGTCCGCCTGTTACCCCACTTAAATCAATTGGAGGAGAAACTAAAGAGCCTTCTTGAGTTGCTGGACATGGTCCTTGCCCTTGGCTAATATCTTCTCCATTGTTATCATGAAAGTCAGAATCAAACACCATCGCTCCATTACAAGCACTTGGACTACTAATGGTTCCAACTGAAAATGCTCCTTGATCGGCGGAAGCATTTTCTTTCCACTGCCAAACACTATATTCTGATGGAGATCCTGAACAGGTAGTACCTACAGAAGACCAACCATTATTGCCACCATCGAAATCACCTTGTCCTGATTCATCTCCCCAGACAGTGGCTAAATCATTATCTGGAATAAGAGAGAAATTATTGATAGTAGCAGTAAGTGGTAGCACTACTCTAAAATTAGCACAGTCCTCTAAACTCATACCAAGTGATGGAATATTTACAATATCAGTTAATTGATCGTCATCTCCCATACCAAAAGCACCACCATTTTCTGTATCTGACTGTGGAACATTATTACAAATAATCAAAGCAATGGCTCCAGCAGCTTGTGCGTTCAATGCTTTTTGTTCAAATGTACAAGATCCTCTATCTAATAATGCAATTTTTCCAGCCAGATCAGTAGTAATCATGTTACAACCTTCATTTGGTACAGCTGACCCGTCTGCAGCTTGTACTATTTCTCCAACTATAGGATTCAGAAGGCAGTCTGTAAAAAATGCGGCTCCTCCAGCAATATAGGAACCTGCGACACTTTCTGGTTCCGAGATTTCTAAGATGAATTGTGCTTGTAGGGTCGAACCTATGTTAAGCAGTAAAAATAATAAGGTAAATCGTGTAAAAATTTGCTTCATAACTAGATTTTAATGATGAAGTTGTTTAAAAATGTATTATGCAAGGACTGACAAATAAGGGATCAGGAAATAAATAATCTACCATTCTGATTTATCCTTTCCTGCTTGCGTGTCTTGGCAGGCAGGTTCCTCATAAAAAAAATAAAAATGAAGTCGTAGCTCTGTTATGCCTTCATTTTGAAGTTTCTTTTACGTGAAAAAATTACTGCGCCATAACTGGTATCTTATTTAATTCCTGATCCCTAATGCATTTATTGATTTTTAAACAACTTGGATTGGTAACCATCCTCTTTACATTCCTACTTGATGAGGATTATTGGGAAGATTATAGCTACAAATACTTTCCAAATTCTAAATTTACATGGAAAGCGATGATAATTAAGAAATTAACGACAAGTTTATCTAAAAAAGTAATTAACATTTTGACAAGTTTATCCAAACCACAAAAGTAGTTGACACTTTTTAAGTTCAAGTCCAAGTATCAAACTCAAGTTCAACCCATGAT
>JALZWC010000387.1 GCA_023300255.1 Saprospiraceae bacterium
AACTTAAAAATGAAGCCGTAGCTCTGCTATGCCTTAATTTTGAAGCTTCTTTACAAGAAAAAATTACTGCGCCATAACTGGTAGGTTATTTAATTCCTGATCCCTTACGTTCCTTCTCCACGTTTTACAACAAATTTCCTATGAGATATTCAATCCTTATCTTTCTACTAAGTATCCCTTTCTTTAATAGTTTTGCCCAAATCTGTTCAACAGACCAGAATACTTTAATTGTCGAAATTAATACAGATCGCTTTGGTCAAGAAACATCCTGGGTACTAAGTAATGGAGATGCTATACTCGGTGGAGTAGGAACCAATGTATATGTTGGAGCAGTAACAGATAGAGATACTTTTTGTATCGCCACCACAGAATGTTTAACCTTCACAATCTTTGATAGATTCGGAGATGGTATTCCTGATGGTGGATATGAATTGTTTTTAAATGGGACTTCTATAGCTGCTAATGGAACATTTGTTAAATCAGAGTCTGTAGAAATTAATTGTACAGAAGGGACTTCTTGCTCGAAAGCAATACCTGTAGTAGAAGGGGACTATATCGCCCCTGCTGCCAATTCCTGGTATGTATTCACACCAGACTCAATAGGCACTTATGAAATCTCCACTTGTAATAATACTTGTGATACTAAAATATGGGTCTATGATCGTTGCGAAAGTTTCCAACCAGGCGATAGTGAAGGCTTCCTATTTTTTAATCAAGATGCTTGCGGCATACAGGCGAAAGTGAATGCTTTATTAGATGTAGGGACGAGTTATTTAATTCGTATTAGTGATAGTAATGATAATTGTGGTAAGGAACCTATCCAATGGGAATTAACTTATAATGGCCCGATAAAAGGCTGTATGGATCCCTTCTCATGTAATTATAATCCTTTAGCTACGATAGAAGACGGTAATTGTATTCCGCAAGGAAATCCTGCGTGTCCAAGTGGCCCTGATTTAAGTATCCGTCAAGATGTATTATTGTCCAGTATTATAGTAGACACGATAAACAATGAAGATGACTGCTTAATTAATGAAGGTTGTTTGAAAGGTTTTGGTAGGCGGGAAGTAATCCGCTTCACTACACGCTTTGAAAATATAGGACAACAAGATTATTACATAGGTAAGCCTACTTTAGAGAGTAATCAATTTACTTTTGATAATTGCCATGATCATTTTCATTATGATAACTATGCTGAATATTTGTTATTTGATGCAGCGGGTAATCGACTACCTGCAGGTTTTAAAAGTGGTTTCTGTGTAGTGGATTTGAATTGTAGTACAGGTACTAGCAAATATGGCTGTAGTAATATGGGGTTAACCGTGGGCTGCTATGACGAGTATTTACACAGTTTGGATTGCCAGTGGATAGATGTGACGGATTATCCAGATGGTAATTATACTTTTGTAGCGAGGGTTAATTGGGGCAACCAGCCTGACTTAGTAGGACGAGTAGAAACGAACTTAGAGAATAATTGGAGTCAAGTGTGTTTAAGTATAGATCGTTCCTCAGGGCAGTTATTAGTCGCTGTGCAAGCAGATTGCCCTGTATTTGTAGATTGTGAAGGGACGGTCTATGGGAGTGTGGAAAAGGACTGTAATGGCTTATGCGGCGGATCTACTCTAACAGGAGATGTAGATGGAAATAGTCAACAGGATATGCTAGATGTACAGGAATACTTTTCTATGATTATGGAGGAGGAAATTCAAGCTACGCCTTGTACCGATTTGAATGGAGATGATCTCCTAAGCGTATATGATGTAGCACTATTATCGGACTGTCTTAACTTTGGGCAAGTTCATCAGCATGTGGAACAAGGATTGCATAATCATTGCGATTTTCCGGCTGGGATTAAGAACATATTAGATACGGCTAGTTTACAATTAATAAGTCATAATACAGTTGATAAAACAATAGAGGTAGCTATTAAAAACAATAGCCCAATAGTTGGCTATCAATTTCAATTACAAGGAATTAGTATTCAATCTGTAGAAAATTTAATTCCTGATTTTTCTATACAACTACAAGCTAGTATTAATAAAGGAGAGATACTTGGTTTATCTTTAGAAGGGGCTGCTATTGAAAAATCAAGAAGTTATCAACCATTTTTACGGATACATTATCTATCTATTACAGAACCAATAATTTGTATTGATAATATTGCAGATATAGTGAACGGAAATTATCAACAAACCATCAACACAATAGAAGGTACTTGTTTGGATGCAATGCTAACCAGTATTCCTCTAGTAGATTTAACTCCTTTTGTTAAGGTCCAACCAAATCCATTATCTAGTACGACCACGCTAAGTTTTCCTAACCAAAATCAGGAGGTTTTTACTTTGAAGATATATGATGCAGCAGGGCGATTACAATCTTCTCATACCAATATCACAAGCAATCAATATGAATGGAGTAGGGTAGGAATAGCCGATGGCTTATACTTTTTTCAATTGCAAAGCGAGCATAGCTGGATGCGCGGGAAACTAGTGGTGAATTAGAAAAAAGAGCCAATATCACGATCTACAAAGATCCAAAAAAAATGTGTAGGTACGACGTGTTGAATTATTACTAAATAGACATAATAAAACGCAGATTTCACTGATTTTATAGGTCGCCTGTATCAGATATTTTCAGTCGGTCGTGAGTGTCATCCTATATTTCATATAAATGTCAACATCACTCACGACCTACAATGATCTGTGTTATCAGCGTGGCTACGAAGTAGCTCCGTGTTCTATTACGTCTATTTTGAAAAGATCTAAGAATATAATGGGGTCCTACATAGCCCATAAATAAGCTAAAACCCCAACTTCCAGCCGCAACATATTAGTAGTAGACTCTTGCAAATCAAACGCATCCAAAGTATCTCCCAGAATAGTAAAATTATTCAATTTAGAATAATAAGAAGCATTCGCTCCCTTAAGGTAAGAGGCCCTTATATCGAGCATAAAATGCCAATCTTTATCTAGCGGAATCAAAGTACCAATAGATGCCCCATAGCTAAAAGTAGTACTTTGACCATCCACAAACCGTTCTAATACTTCATTCTCTCCATCCGTTTCTTCGTCAACCAATCGAGTAACAGTAAAAAAGTGATTCAACCCAATTTTACCCTGTACATATAGCTGGAATTCAGGCTTCATTCTTGGCTCATACTGCACTAGTAAATGGTTATCCCAAAGACTAGAATTAGTCTTCCAATCTAGCGTAAAACCATCACTATCTACAAATTCAAAGGTTTCATTACCATAATTAGCAATATTAGAAGCAAAACCAGCGTAGAATTGAGTCTGTTTTATATTTACCAAAAACTCAATACCACCGCCAAATCCAGCTCTGTTCATGTTATCATCAAAGGCCCC
>JALZWC010000388.1 GCA_023300255.1 Saprospiraceae bacterium
ATCTGGTGTAGAATCTATATCTTCTATAGCTGCTCCACTTTCATCTTTCGCATCTGCAATCTCTGCTCGGTTGATTAAAGTCGCATCTCCTATTCCTTGATCTACTGTGAAAGCAATCTGGATAATATTTTGTGCACCTTCTGCTAAACTGAATGGCTGCTTGTAAGAAGCAGAACCATCTCCATTATCTGTCCAAGCATTATCTGCTAAGGTCAAACCTGCTGGAATATAATCTACTACTTCAACTGCTGTTGCTCCTATATTACCTTGATTCACAACTGTGATATCAAAAGTCACGGTGCGACCCTGTAAGATTGGACTAGCTGTTAAACTGTTATTTACTGTTTTGATTAATGCTAAATCGAAACGCTTGATTTCTATATTCTCTACATCATGATCATCTTCATCTCCATTTTCGTTATTGATCGCATTGTCTTCTGTTGTATCATTATTTAGATTAGAATCTGGTGTAGAATCTATATCGTTTGCAGGAACACCAGACTCATCTAAGGCACTAGTTATCTCTGCTGTATTTTCTACAAAACCCTCGGCACCAATATCGACTAAGAAGCTAATTTGTACCGTTTCACTTTGACCAGCACCAATAGATAATTCTCGGTTAAAAGCAGCTATTCCACCATTATCGGTCCAGTCTCTATCTGTTAAAGTTAAGCCTACTGGAATATAATCTACTAATTCAATGCCTGTAGCATTAACGGTTCCTTGATTGAATACTTCAATATCATAAGTAATGATTCGACCATTAACGATTGGTTGTTGCGTCTGTGCATTTAAGGTCTTTCTTAATGCTAAATCGAAAGTTTCTACTTTTATATCTTCTGGATCAGCATCATCTTCATCTTCTCCATTTCTTCCGTTACCACTTGTATTGTCATCATCTGATGTGTTGACGTCTCCTCCTGCATCATTACCGACTCTTGTATCTGGTGTAGAATCTATATCTTCTATTGCTTCGCCATTTTCATCTTTCGCATCCGCAATCTCTGCTCGGTTAATCAATACGCCTTCTCCTACACCTTGATCTACTGTGAAAGCAATCTGAATAACATTTTGTGCGCCTTCTGCTAAATTGAATAGTTGCTTATAAGAAGCTGTTCCATCTCCATTGTCTGTCCATGCATTATCTACTAAGGTCAAACCTGCTGGAATATAATCTACTACCTCAACTGCCGTTGCTGCTATATTACCTTGATTCACTACTGTGATATCAAAAGTCACCGTACGGCCTTGTAATATTGGATTGGCTGTCAAGCTATTATTTACGGTCTTGATTAATGCTAAATCGAAACGCTTAATTTCTACTTGCGCTGGATCATGATCATCTTCATCTCCTCTTTCATTATCAATTGCATTATCTTCTGTTGTATCATTGCCTAAATTATCATCAGGTGTAGAATCTATATCTTGTGCAGGATTCCCACTTTCATCATTGGCTTTACTGATCTCTGCTACATTTTCTACAAAACCTTCTGTACCAATATCAACAGTAAATCTGATTTGTACCGTTTTACTTTGGCCAGCATTTAAAGATAAGGTTTGATTATAAGTAGCCGTTCCTCCATTATTAGTCCAATCATTATCTGCTAATGTTAAGCCTCCAGGAATATAATCGACTACTTGAATACCTGTAGCATTTACCGTTCCTTGGTTAAATACTTCAATATCAAAAGTAATGGTTCGACCATTTGCGATTGGTCGTTGCGTTAAAGTTGTATTGACTGTTTTTCTTAATGCTAAATCAAAGATGTCTACTCTAATATCTTCTGGATCGGCATCATCTTCGTCTTCCCCTGCCTTACCATTTCCAGATAAATTATCATCATCTGCTGTGTTTACATCTCCTCCAGTATCATTACCAACTCTATTATCTGGCGTAGAATCTATATCTTCTATGGCAGATCCAGAAGCATCTTTCGCATCTGAAATTTCTGCTCTATTGATAATCGTTTCGTCTCCTATACCTTGGTCTACTCTGAAGCTTATTTGGATGACTTTATTCGCTCCAGCAGCCAAGTTAAATTTTTGGTTATAAACAGCGATGCCGGCCGCACCAACAGACCAATCATTGTCTGTCAACGTTAAACCAGCTGGCATATAATCAGAAATTTCAACCCCTGTGGCATCGACGTTTCCTTGATTCACTACCGTGATATCAAAAGTGACCGTTCTACCTTGTAGTATTGGTCTTTCTGTTTGTGTGTTATTGATTGTTTTGATTAAGGCTAAATCAAAACGCATGATTTCAAGGTCTGCAATATCATGATCATCCTCATCTCCATTTTCATTATTAATGGCATTATCTTGAGTGGTATCATTACTAATATTGTCATCGGGCGTAGAATCAATATCTTGTGGGCGATCTCCAAGTTCATCTTTAGCATCACTGATTTCTGCTGTATTTTGAATAACTCCATCGAAGCCATCCTCTACTGTAAAAGAAATTTGGATTGTTTGATCTGCCCCTGGTGCTAGAGACAATAAAGAATTGTATACTGCTCTATTACCATTCTTTGTCCAATTAGGGTCATTCAAACTTAGACCTATGGCTGGCAAGTAATCGGTTATCTCAATATCTTGAGCAGAGACCGTTCCTTGATTGAAAACTTTTATATCAAAAGTAACGGTTCTACCTGCAACGATTGGTTGCTGCGTAGAAGCACTTACTGTTTTACGTAAAGCTAAATCGAATATTTCGACCGTCACATCTTCTGGATCGGCATCATCTTCATCGGTTGGTGGCGTCTGATTAATTTCATCATCCGTACCACTATTCACCACACCACCTGCATCATTACCTGCTACTTGGTCTGGTGAGGAATCTACATCTGTATTATTAAAACCGTTTGGTGCAGATGCATCTGAAATCTCTGCACGATTAACTAAATCTCCACTCGTATTTTTAGTAACTAATAAGGTAATATCTACAGATTTACTATCGCCAGGAGCTATGCTACCTCCTATAGTTATAGATGCTGTATTATTTCCGTTGTTTCTCCAATCTGAATCTGATAATCGGAAACCGTTTGGAATATAATCTGTAACTTCTACATTAGATGCTGTTAATGAACCTTGATTGAAAACTGTAATAGTGAAAGTTACTTCCTCGCCTGTATATACACGAGTATCTTCGCCCGCTGCCATTTCTTTTCTAAGCGCAAGGTCAAAAGATTCTACTGTTACTGTAGCCGTACATTGATCTTTGTTACCACATGCATCTTCTACTGTAAGCGTGACGGTATTTTCACCAACATTATTTAAATTAAAAGAAGTTTTACTTGCAGAAAAAGTAACGGCACTACAGTTATCTGTAGCTCCACAATCTAAATCTTCAGGATTAAAACTAACTTCTCCATTTTCATCTAATTGTAAGACAATGTCTTTACAACATACCTCTGGAGCTTTGGTATCTCTTACCGTAATAATTTGCGTTTCAACGATCTCATTATTACAAGCATCTTTAGCCGACCATGTTCTGGTCAACGTATAGTTGTAATAATCACAACTTGTTGGATCTGTACTTTGTGTACTTGCTTCATTAAAATCAAAAGTGATATTTTCATCACAGTTATCAGTTACGGTTATTGTTGGTACAGTTGGTACAGCGTCACATTCTACCGTTGTATTTCTTGTTACACCACTTAATGCTGGTTTTTCTTGATCTTCTACTGTAAAAGTAGCATTAACTGTTGTTCTATTATCACATACATCAGTGATGGTATAGGTTACTGTGATGCTTCCTACATTCGTTCCACAGTCAATATTTAAGTTGTTATAATTAAAATTATTTGTCACATTAACAGCACTACAATCATCTGTGTAACAAGCTTCTAAAATATCAATATTTCTTTTATTCCAAGCATCTGCTGCTGAAGCATTTGCAGTTGTTCCATTACATGAATGTACTACATTTTCAGGCTTACAGTTATTTGTTGGTGTTGGCGCTTGTGTATCCTGAACGGTAATAGTTTGTGTAAAACTAGCTATATTACCACAATCATCTACGGCTATCCAGATTCTTTTTATTTGATAACTGTAATAATTACAATTATTGACATTGGTTCCTTGTGTATTAGTTTCCTCAAAATCTAATATTATATTTGAGGTACAATTATCTGTTATAATAATCTGGCTACCAGTTGGCGCATTCGGAATATTATCACAGTCAACGGTAATATTTAGATTCGTAGGTATACCACTTATTTTAGGTTTTTCAGTATCTCTAACAGTAATGCGTTGTTTCGCTACACTAGTCCTATCATTACAGTCTTTTGCTGTCCACGTTCTAACTAATGTATAGTTACAAGTACTTCCTTCATTAATTCGTTCTTCTTCAAAGTTAATAGAGATGGACTCATTACAATTATTAGAAACTGATGGATCTTGAGCTATTGGTATATCTGATTCACACTCAATAGTAATATCTCTAGGTACATTTGTAATGACAGGATCGTTAGTCGCTTCTAAAGTAATAGAAACCTTTGCTTCTGTGCAACAGTCTGTATTTTTATCTGAACATACTCTATAAGTGAATCCATCTTCGCCACATGCTCCACCATTTGGTTGGTAGACTATTTGATTATTATTATTTATAGATACGGTACCATTTTGAGGATTTTTTGTTATTTCTACTAGCGGATTGATAATAGTACCATCATTGGATAAAACATTAAAGGTCTCCCTACTTCCAGGGCATACTCGATAGGTATCATCTTTTGCATCGGGAGAAGTACAGTCACAAGTAGTCAGTGTTCTAGTCGAAATGACATCTACACCAAATGATTCTCCATTAGGAGCAGGCGAAATAATTTTTACCGTTAAAGTCGTCGTACTTGCAGGTACATCCCTCAAATCAACAGTGATTAAACCTGCATCTGCTCCTTTATTCTGCTCTGTTATTTGAGCCATTTGCATAGGCACGCCATTCCCTGAAATTTCCACCCGCGCAATTCTACCATCGTCTGCCTTTTCATGAATAGGTATATCTACTCTAATATCTCTGGCTATAGAAGAAGTACCTATTTGAATAGTATAGGACATTGAATTATTATGAAATTCTTGATTGATACTCAAGGCAGAAGAAGCTTGACCTTCTGCTTCCACTACTTTTTGGGTAGAAATACTTGCAGCAGTACAAGTATTTAATCCACTAAAAGTGATTGAACTACTTGTTGGATTAAATATTATTGCTCGATATAAACGTTCTGGAACATTTGATACAGATGCTTGAGCAACATTTTCCCATGTGGCCGTTACATTCTGATTCCCATTCTTGACAATCAGATTTGTTGGAAAATCCCCACTAGCGCAGTCCCTGTCTTGTATCCACACGTTAACAATTACTGTTTGTGTTTTCGAAATATCCCCAATATTTATAGTAGGATTTGATTGTCCTAATACCCCTTTAATATCTGTTTCAATTTGTAAATCACTACCACAATCATTTTGCAGGAGATTCTGTGTCGTAGTACCACAAGATGTTTTTACATTAATTAAACCTGCGATTACAAATGACTGTCCTCCACTACCATCATATCCAGGCCAAGAATCATAAGCGGAATCATATCCAGCTGGAGCGATCATTTTAAAAGATACAGAAGAAACATTCCCTGACACATTTCGAATCGTTCTGGTGATCACATCAATACAACAAGGAGTAAGATCTCCTGGATTCCATTTTTCTGTCCAACGTTCTACAACATTACCTGCTGTAACTTCAAACATTAAAATCCTACCATCTAAAGTAATTTCAGACATAGGCATTTCTACTGTAATGTCTCTTGTATTTGTACTAGTAGGAATATCTAGAGTAAAAATTTGCGTGTCATCATAACCACTAACATAGGTGTATTTCCCTGATTGAGCAATACCAGTATCTTCATCACGATATACAAATAATGCTAGTGATTGTGCACTACTTTCTTGACTAGTATTACTATAAGTAACAGAAGATGTAGCTGGAAGCGTGAATCTATATATCCATATATTGGTACTTCCTCCATAAGGCGTTGTTCGACTAGCTGTATAATTAGTTCCTGAAGCATCCCTAAGCGTAATTGTGCTACCTGGATTAGTTCCTTTATAAACGATCTCTGCAATTATTTGAGAAACATTTCTTGAATTTGGAATATTCAAGGTAGCAGGTACACTATTCTCTAATCCTAAAGTGAGTAGTTCTACCCATTTACCATCGTTACAGCTATAATTGAAATCATCGTTTTGTTTTGATCTACGTAATGCTTCTGGCTCTGGTAAACAAACTGCCTCGAGCTTCAAATAGTCGCCATCTGCTGAACCAAATACCCTAACGTATTTAGTATTTGCTGGTGCCGTTCCAGTTACATTATATAATTTTACCGAATTAGACGGATCTACATCATGATCTATTTCTAAATCATGTATGGCCAATACTTTTTTATTGGCATTTAAAAATTTTAAACCTACCCTATGCGTATAAGTGGGTTGATGCGTACCAGCATAAAAGTCTAAATCAAAGAACTCACCAGCTTCCGCTGGCGCATCCTGATAGATTTCCGCTGTACCACCGTTTTCGGGATATATCCAAATGATATGATCCCCATCTACTTGATACCTATTCTGGTGGTCGTAATTGGTATTAGCCCCAAAAGACCATCCCGTTATTCCGTTTTCAAAACTTCCATTTTGAATCCAGTTATTGGCACAATCCCAAAACTCCTGTTTTTCCAAACTAGGAAAAGCCTCCTCCAGCTCTTGCTCGATAGGCTCAATTTTGATGGTAGAATCCCTTTCCATTCCAAGGGCGACTCCGTACCAGCCAATTAATAGTAATAAGATCACTTTCCACTTCCCTGGTGAAAAGCCATTAAAGTTAGGAATGGCTTTCAAAAGACATGCAGTAGTAGTAGACATAGATTTAAAATTGTAAAGGTGTAGTTCCGTAAACACTTGTTTAATGCAACACCAGGATACAATCATCTTGTAGGGGGAAATGAAAGACACTAAGTAGGGAGGGATTCATGATAACTAAGCATAATTAATAACTATTCTATTAATTTGATATGTCTAATTCATGAGTTACTAAGAATCAATCTAAATGATGATCCTAATTAATTTCAAAAAAATAAAAATGGGGAATGAAAAAGGGAGTTCTTTTTTAAGGGGAAGGACTGGATTAAGGGAAAACGAAATTGAATAACAATAGCTTTAATTCAAAAATCAAGCCATTACATTTTATTATTATTTATTTGATTTTAACTTATTATTATTTCTAACAATAAATAAAATATAGTACTCTTTATAGAAAGGGTAAAAATTACGTGACTCTCTTTTGCTCTCCACTTTGTGAGTCGAAAAATAAATGAGCTGCGGAAAACAAAAGAACTTCGTCCAATTGGTTAACTTATTCTTTCGTTGTTATTAAGACGAAAATATTCTTTTTCGTTACTTTTTCTAATATATATATTACAGTCTAATATGTAAAATCATTGTTATAAGGGAGTTGTTTATTCGTTCCTTGGCAAGGCCAATAGTTAATTAAGATGGGACAAACTTAAGTCTGTATAAAATTAATTTATATTAATACGAATAAAACAAAATTAAGGGATTATTTATAGCAAGTAAAGTAATGCGATGACCATATCCGACAATTTAAGTTAACTTTAAATATTAGATGCAGATATCATCTTTAGTCGTATAATTAACAGAAGATAATATCTGCTTTCGTATTTATATTTAAAAAATAAAAATTCTTCCTAACATTATACACCAAGGTAATTTTCTGGTCGAATAGCTTTTAATTCTAATTTAATATCGTCTGAAACAGCTAAGCCTTCTATAAATTCTTTAATATCTCCTTCTGTGACTACTGGTTTGCCCCTAGTCAATTCTTTCAATGCTTCATAAGGCTTTGGAAAGCCTTCTCTTCTCAATACATTTTGAATAGCCTCTGCTACTACCATCCAATTTTTTTCTAAGTCTTCCGCTAATTTAGGGGCATTCAATAGTAACTTTGATAAACCTTTTTGAATAGATTTAAAAGCTATAATAGTGTGCCCATATGGTACTCCTACATTTCTTAACACCGTACTATCTGTCAAATCTCTTTGCAATCTAGAAATAGGTAATTTCGCTGCTAAGTGACCAAAAATCGCATTCGCAATGCCTAAGTTACCTTCGGCATTTTCAAAGTCTATTGGATTTACTTTATGTGGCATTGCCGAAGATCCAACCTCACCTTTAATTACTTTTTGTTTAAAATATTCCATAGACACATAGGTCCAGATATCTCTCGCTAAATCTATTAGTATCGTATTAATCCGACTAATTCCTTGAAATAATGCGGCCTCACTATCATAATGTGCAATTTGAGTCGTGTATTGGGAACGATATAAGCCTAAATGATTTTCTACAAATTGATCTCCAAAACTCGGCCAATCAATAGTAGGATAAGCTACATGGTGGGCATTGTAATTTCCTGTAGCGCCACCGAATTTTGCTTCATAAGGTACTTGCTCTAATAAGGCTTTCTGTGTCTTCAATCGCTCTATGAAAACTAGCATTTCTTTTCCTAAACGAGTAGGAGATGCTGGTTGTCCATGTGTTCGAGCTAACATCGGAATATCTAGCCATTCTTTTGCTAAGCTATATAGCTGATCAATCACTTCTGCTAATAAAGGATAGTATACCTTTTCCATCGCCGTTTTTATCATCAATGGATTAGCGGTATTATTAATATCTTGAGAAGTCAATCCAAAATGAATAAATTCTTTGACCTGCGATAAGCCAATAGTATCAAATTGTTCTTTTAAAAAATATTCTACCGCCTTCACATCATGATTGGTCACTCGTTCTATTGCTTTTATTTGCGCTGCTTCCTCTATACCAAAGTCTGCCACTATTTTGTCTAGCTTATCAAAATAGGATTCATCTACTGCTTTTAACTGCGGAAGTGGAATTTGGCAAAGCGCTTTAAAATATTCCACTTCTACCAAAACTCTATATTTAATTAAAGCAAATTCTGAGAAATACGTTTGCAGTTCTTTGGTTTTGGCTGCGTAGCGACCGTCAATTGGGGAAATGGCTGTTAACATATATTTATCGTTATAGAGTTAGAAGGTCCCACGACTGCGTCATGGGTTACAAGATGTCGTCCCGTTGGGACTGTTCGTGATTTATGTTGTCCCACATAAGTGCTTGGACAAAATAAAGTACACAATTAGAATTGTATTTAAACACATAGGCACATAGAACATATAGACTATGTGCTCTATGTGCCTATGTGTTTAAATACTACATTTAATTTTGTCCAAGTAAGTAGAGTTGTTTCTACTTCCTTATATCTTCTGGTTCAAGATCCTCTGGATCAATTTTTCCTCGTCGACCTAATTCGATTACTTCTAGATCTTTTATAATTCCTGCATCAATTGTAAAA
>JALZWC010000389.1 GCA_023300255.1 Saprospiraceae bacterium
CATCCGGCCCTCGACATCTATCGCCGCTTCACCCGAAGTTCATCGAAATAAAAGTATTTCGAGCTACCGAGGGGTTCACGCAATCCTCCTACATACGCCTTATCTATGGCACCACTTCCACCAAGGAACTTTACAAGCTTGCTTTCAACACCCATACCTGGGATATTCAATTCAAAGCCATTTGGTAACTTCGTTTTAAAGAAATCACCTAAACCAGCGATTGCACCTCCTACAGAACCTGCAGCGTTTTTAGCCATATCAGCAGCACTTCCTAAAGCACCTCCAGCAGCATCACCTACAGAGCCAGCAGCATTTTTTGCCATATCGGCAGCACCTCCTAAAGCACCTCCGGCAGAACCCGCAGCATCTTTAGCCATATCGGCAGCACCTCCAGCAACATCACCCATTGCACCAGCAGCATCTTTTGTTTTGTCCATGACTGCACCTGTAACGTCTCCAGCAACATTAGTTACACCACCGAAGTAATTCATTCCAAAATAGCCTAATGCAGCTACTACTAAAGCAGGTAAGATCCATTTTCCTAAACCAGACTTGCTAGTTTCAACTGTATTGGTAACAGATTCTCTAGCAGCACTAGCTGTTGCGCCTGCTGTAGCAGTAGCAGTTTCTCTTACACTAGAAACAGTCTTGTTAGCAGCAGATGTTACTTTACTACCAGCATCAGTTATTGAACTAGTAGTAGATGTTATCTTGTCACCAACGTTCTTAGCAAAACCTAAGTTTAATAAACTACCCATTCCTGCAGGAAGAGCATTTGCAATAGAAGTAGAATCGTTACGTAAAAATTTACCTAAACCAACTGCATCCAATGCTTTATCTTTCATGATACCACCTAAGTAGCTCATTACTATTGGACCAACAAAGCCCATTAATCCAGAAGAGGAACTTCTTTTTAATCCAGCAACAGAAGAAACAAGGTCTAAGATACCTCCTACTTTGCCACCGAATAAACTACTCATTAAGCTTCCTGAAAGATCCTTAGGATCATTCTTTGCAAGGTTTCCACCTCCTATTAAGCTACCTAAGTTATCTAAAAGACCTGGATTCGCTGCAGCACCACCTTTGATCATGTCATAGATGCCACCAAATGCGCTTGTGTCGTTAGATTTTTGAACCAGACCACCAAGTATTGTAGGTAATAAACCATCAATACCTTTAGTGATCGCAGAATTACTTTCTCCAAAACTTCCAGCAGCTTTAGAGATAAGTTCAGAGGTGATGTACCCCTTAAGAGAGTCAACAATATTAGCCATCTTTATTTAATTGATTTAAAGATTAGATTATAGAAATTGGTTGATTTTGTGTTCTTGAGGGAAGTGTAGTAAGTGTGTTTATTAGTCGAAGGTAATTAGTAAATATATATTCACTAATTGGATTTTTTAGGTATAATCAGGTATGTCTCAAAGATGTTTTTTAGTTCGCGCCGCAATATACTATGTTAATTATGATTTTAATGCTTTTAGACACATTTTAACTATAAACATGAATCTATTTATACCTTAAAGACGTAGCTTTCAAAGCCTAGGTCACTATTTATTCTTTTAAATACTTCTTTTAAATAATAAGTAAATTCTTGTTATTTAAAGAGGAAGCTTATCTTTTATATAGGTAATCCGTTAGAATCTGTGGTTAGTATATCACTCATATAATCAAAGAATGGACGCATTTGAAGAAATGTATGTACCGTTTCCTCAAAGAAGGTTTCTTTTAATACTTCTTTATTTGTGAAAGAACGACTCACAACAAATTGCTTTTTTCTTAATAAGTCGATGGCAGGATGATTAATGTTATATCCTCTAGGCGCAGTTTTAACTTCTCCTCCTTGTAAGGTACCAAAGGTGTTTTGAAAAGTAGGGTGGCTGATGATGTCTCTTAGCTCCGTATCACTGGCTGCTATTTCTTCTCTTATTCTTTTTAAATCTGGGGAACTCGGGCTCCAAAAACCGCCTGCCACTATAGTGTTATTGGGTTCGATGTGAAAGTAATAACCGCCTCTTCTTTGAGTGGTTGCTCTTTTTAGATGACCACCAAAATTGTTTTTATAAGGTTGTTTGTCTTTTGAGAACCGCACATCCCTGTATATACGATATAATCTAGCTTTCTCAATTAAATCCTGTTTTTCCATTTCTTCTTGTAGTGCTGCTACAAAAATTTTCATAAAAGATTGGTGTATTTCATACCGTGATTTGTTAGTATTAAACCAATCTCTATTGTTATTTTTCTTTAAATCTTTTAAAAACTTAAATAAGGATGGGGAAATAGTCATATTCTTTTACTTTTGTCTGTTTAAATCCTACGGGTTTAGAGCAGAGAAGTGAGAATAGGGAGTAGAGACGTATTTCATTTAAAAAACAGAATTTCGTCGATTCCTGCCTGCGTGTCTTGGCAGGCAGGTTTAAATGGAATATGTCTCTGCTCTCTATTCTCTATTCTTTTTTTCAAACCTGCAAGCTATAAATATATTATAACTGATACAAACACCTTTCGAAATGAAATACACAACATTAGGTAATACAGATCTGAAAGTAAGTAAGATCTGTTTAGGAACAATGACTTGGGGCGAACAGAATACAGAAGCAGAAGGGCATGAGCAGATGGATTATGCATTGGATCAAGGCGTTAATTTTTGGGATACTGCGGAACTATACTCTGTAGCTACTCGGGCCGAAACGTATGGCAGTACGGAGAAAATTATTGGTTCGTGGTTTAAAAAAACAGGTAAGCGAGATCAGGTAGTCTTAGCGTCAAAAATTTCGGGCCCTTCTCCAAATCTTACTTGGATACGAAATGGAAAATTGGACTTCAGCAAAGCCTCTATTAATGCGGCTATTGAAATGAGTTTGAAACGGCTACAAACGGATTATGTAGATTTATACCAATTGCATTGGCCAGAAAGAAGAACAAATTTCTTCGGTCAAAAAGGATATAAGCATAAGGAAAATGATCGTTGGGAAGATAATATTCTTGCAGTCGTAGAAGGAATGAAAGATTTGGTCAAAGAAGGTAAGATTAGACATTTCGGTATTTCTAATGAAACCCCTTGGGGAATGATGCGCTATTTACAGGTAGCAGAAAAGCATGACTTGCCGAAGCCTGTTAGTATCCAAAATGCATATAGTCTTTTGAATCGGACTTTTGAGGTGGGCTTAGCAGAGATGGCAATTAGAGAAAAAGTGGGTTTACTAGCTTATTCTCCGTTGGCTTTTGGCTTATTATCTGGAAAGTATAATAAAGGTTTAGATAAACCAGGGGATCGGATGAATAGATTTGGGGATAGATTGCCTCGGTATCATGGGGAATTATCTAGGGCAGCTACCGATGCTTACTTAAAGATTGCAGAATCCTATAATGTCTCTTTGGCTCAATTAGCGCTCGCTTGGGTAACCACTAGACCATTTATGACTAGTAATATTATTGGAGCGACGACTATGGAGCAGTTAAAAGAGAATATTCACAGTATTAATTTAGTAATAACTCCTGAATTGGAGAAGGCGATTGAAGGCGTCCACTCAGCGATTTCTAATCCTGCGCCTTAGGCGCACTTCTATACTATATATAGGTGTTTTTTAACCACATAGGTACATAGTTCACATAGTAAAAAGCTATGTGAACTATGTACCTATGTGGTTAAAAAAACATTTCGCTCTGTTGTATATGTACATACGTAATGTAAAATATTTCTATAAGGTCTCTGTTTTAGTACCTCCGAATCCCGCCTTTCAATTCTAGTTTCAATTTTTCTAACTGAGCCCATTTATTAGCAGCGGCTAATTCAGCTTGTTCCGGCCAAGTGCTAGGGTCTTGTAGTTTAAACGAATCCCCACCTGCTGCTAGAATTCGTTTTAATTCCCCAATACCAGTAACAGATAAACGCTTCCAAGTAATGATTCCTCTCTTGGCTAATAAGATTTCTACTTGAGGGCCAATTCCTTCGATTAATTTAAGATTATCTGGTGCTACTTTAATCGTCTCCTTTGCTCTTAACACTTGTGTCGTTCTTGATTTACTGGAACTCTTTTTTGTAGGAACCAAAAGATGCTTTTCTAATTCTTTTAATCGTTTTTCGTATGCTAATTTTTCTGCCACTAGTTTTCGTTGTTCTTCTTTCAATACAGTAATCTCGGATGCTAACTTGGCATTGGTTGTGGTCAGTTGTTTTTTATTATTGAGTACATTAGTAGAGGTATTCTCTAAATGTTCGTATTTATCTCTTAATAATTGAAATTGAGACTTTAACGCCAGATACTCTTTATTAAAACTATCATACTTTTTTTGAATATTATTGTAAGCAACATTCAACGTTTTATTGTTGGCGTCTAATGATAGGTTATTAGACCTTAATTCTATATAGGATTTTAATTTTGATTGAGACTTTATTAATTCACTACCTTGCTGTTGTAATTTCAGTTTTAATTGATTGACTTCTGATTGATTGGTTGTCTTCGTCTTTTTTATAGCATCAACTTGCGGTCGTAGTGTTTTTAATTCTTCTATAGAACCCACCAATTCTTGATCAACCTGCTTCTTGGTCACAGCCAGTTCCGTATTTTTTTCCTTTAACCTAATGTTTTCAAGCCTTAAGCCCTCGAGCATCCGTTCTATCTGACTTAAAGAACCTTTCTTCTCAGAATGATTTTTTTCTAGGTGGAGAATACTTCCTTGTAATTCCTTATTCGATGTTAAAATCTGCTGATATTGTTCTGATAAGACTTCATAGCGACCTTTTAATTGATCGTTAATGGAAGTCAATTCAGACAAATCTTTGTTGACTTTTGTCAACTTGTTTTGTAGTTGATATTTGACTTTTACTAATTCTTTTTGTTGTACTTCAATTGTATTGTATTGGAGTTGCAGTTGTTTAAGTGTACTATCTTTTTCTTGATATTGTGTCTCTAATTCTTCTAGTTTGATTTCTAAATGTTGGTGATGAATACTTAGAGATTCATTGGATTCTTTTAAAGCAATGGCGTCTGTGGATTCTCCTGTTAAATTAACTTTAGCAGATGTAAGCGACAATTCCAAAGCATTTATTTTCTCTGTTACTTTTTTATTTTCTGCTTCTAAGCTAAAGTGTTTATTGTTAAGCGTAGCATGGGTGTTACGGAGTTGGTTATAATCTACCTTTAAAGCATTATAGCTGGTAGTTAGTTTTTCTTTTTCCGAAACGATTGTTTCAAACTGTTCTTTTATTTTGTCGACCTCTTTATCGTTACTGATAAGTTCTAGTCTTTCTGTAGGAGCCGTTTTCTTAGAAATAGATTTTTGTAGCGTAAGGATCGTTTTTTCTTTGCTATCTAGTAAGGCTTCTAACCTTTTTATCTCTTTTAAAGAGCTAGCAGAGACAGAAGCTTTTGTACTAGGAGCTTGTTCTTCTAAAAGCTCTAATTCATTTTCTAACTGGTCTATTTTTGCTAAGGCTTCATTGTATTGTTTCTCTGTTGTCTCTAAGTTTTTTTCCAAAGACTCGTAGCTGTCAAGCATAGTTTGACGCTCTTCATTCGCTTGCTCAAACTGTTTGGTAGATGCTTGGTACTTAGCTTGAATGGATTCGTGATACCCTTTTAAGCTATTATGTTTTTTAGCTAACTCCTCTAAGTTAGTCGATAACTGTGTTTTTTCAACACTTAGATGCTCTTGCTTATTTTTTAGTATTTCTACTTCTGGTTTTAATTTTTCTAATTTCTTTAGTTGATTGTTCTGCGATTCGATTTGGTCTTTATATTTCTTACCATATCCAAACCAATAAAAGGCGGAAGCCAAAAGAAAAACAGGTAGCCATAAAAACCAGTATTCTACACTAGCCATAAAAAGTCCTGTTGCCATTGCTAATAAATTCATATATCCTTATCTTATAAGTAGGACGATTTAATTAAACGAGTAAATTTAGGAATAAGATATTTACAAAATTACCCGTTTAACTAAGTTGAACTACATTGGTCGTTACTTAATAAAAATTTCCACCCGCGTATTCTTCTTTCTACCCGCTTCAGTATTGTTATCAGCGATTGGGGCATCTTCTCCTTGAGAGGTGGTTTCTATCTGTTGTCTACTAACACCTCTTGCTAATAATTGATCCCGTATCTTTTTTGCGCGTCTTAGTCCAACTTTAAAATTGAGTTCTTTGTCTCCATTAGAATTGGTGTGGCCTCTGATTAATACTTTTTTATTTTCTCCTTTTAATCTATTGGCTAAATCATCTAAGAACGCAGATTGTGCAGTAGTGATAGACTCTTCTTTGTAAGGGAAATACTTTAAGAAATAATCGGTATTGGCTATATCGTCTGGAATTTCTGTTACTGCTGTCGAAGTAGTAAGTTCTTCGTCTGTGGAAGTTTCTATTTCTCCTTCCTCAACAGGCTCTTCTTCCACTATGATATCAGCAGGAACATTAGCAGCTTCATCAGTCTTTTCTATCCATTTGAATTGAATACCTTGGATTAAACTATCCTTGGGTACTACTTCACTGGTAAAAGGACTGGAGGTAATGCTAATCCGATCTTCGTCGATATTGTCTATTAGTAATTTTTTAATAGAAGCGGCTCTAGCGATTCCTATATCTTCTGTTTCTATATTTGATTCCGTAGGAAAATATCGACCAGTAATTTCCAGAAAACGGTCCTCTGATTGAGCTGCGAGAATAGCCTCCTTTAAGTCTGGAAAGCCACTATCTAAAGGAACCAAGAAGGAAGACCAGCGAAATAGCAATGGTTTTGGAGCAGGTTGATTAGGTATAGTTGTTGCACTAGAGGAGGCATCTCCTCCGCAAGCATATTTAACGCGACAGGCATAATACCACCATGCACCAAGACTCCAGAGTATTAGTAAGGTTAGAAAAAAAGTTCTCATAGTATTTAGTTCCCAATTGGGTGATAGAAGTTACTTAGGAATGTGTATGAAATAACTTCGTAATTTATGCTGCTTCTTTTGCTCTTATTTTTCACTTTAATTCAGTCAAAGTATCAACAATTATCCTTC
>JALZWC010000390.1 GCA_023300255.1 Saprospiraceae bacterium
ATTATTTTAGCAATAATAGTACTTCTAAAAAAAATACTATGGCGTCGAAGGTAATTACTTAGACTTTAAATCGCATACCATTTTTAATGTTAAAAATACTTTTATGAAAATTAAAATTTTACTCCTTACATTTTGTACTTTATTGACATTTCAATTAGCCGCACAACAATCTTGGCGACAGCAAAGAGGCAAAATTGCTAACAAACAAAAAATAGCCCTGCAAAATCATACGCTAAGTAGGAACAGTATTGCAACTAACCGTTCTTCTCAAAAAGAAGGAGAGGTATGGAATAAAATAGCTAGTGATGCCATTCCGCTAGGTCATGAAGTTAACTCTATCAAAATGGCAAATGAAAACATTATTTGGATGGCTTCTAGTGTTTTTATATTTGGACCGCCATCAGAGGATTTAGCCATTATTTCTAAATCTGTAGATGGTGGTCTAACATGGGAACAATTTTCTATTCCTAATACCGCAGGCTTTTATGCAGTTGATATCGCAGCTGTCGATGAGAATATAGCTTATGCTACACTATGGGGCTCAGATTTTTTTAATGATTTATCACAAGATGCAGTTTATAAAACAATCGATGGAGGAAAAAATTGGCAAAAACTAGATAGCTATCCGCATTCACCTACCTACATTCATTTTTTTAATGAAACTGAAGGTTGGGTTTTAGGATTCGATAATTCATTCACTACTGTAATGAGTGTAACTGTTGATGGTGGCGTAACTTGGAATCATGCAGGTGGAGAAGATTGGGTAACACCTGAAGGACGAAGTTTACCTCTCCGAGATAATAATGACTTTGTAGGCACTTTTTCTTACGCTCCAGGCAGTAACTATGAGGTAGTTGATTCTACTATTATTATTGGTGGTACAAGCTATTGGATTAGCCATGATAGAGGATATAGTTGGGAAAGGTTTATGTCTCCTCTTTTTGAGGAAGAAGGATTGATACATGGTTCTGTGGCAATGAAAGATCCACAAACCTTTATGTTTGCATCTAACTTAGACTTAGACTTTACTTTTGGAGAATCTACAGCCTATGCTACCACTGATGGAGGGCAGACTTGGACCAGAAGTAATGTCCCTGTTAATCCATCGGCCGTAGCTTATCTACCAGGAACGGAAAATGATTTTATCATTACAGGTCAAGATCAGGGTTTCGATCCTTCATTTGGATTTGGAATAACTGGTACAGCTAGGACAGGTAATTTAAAAAATTGGGACATTATGGATGATAAGGGGCTACTTGCTGTAGATTTTATGGGAGAAAACCAAAGTATTGGTGCCTTTGCAAATTATCCAGGTACCACTGAAGCGAGTAATATGTATAGATGGGGGGAAAAACAGCTCTTAGATTATGAGTCATCAATTGTTAGAAATAATGTTAATCCTTTTACTATTGCTACTTTAAACCATTTATCTGAAGAATTAGTTTATGAATATGAAGTTCAAAATATAGGTGCTAATGATTTAGTTGATATGACATTGACTATGGAGGTTGTGTTGGGTGGAAGTATCATAGCTACGGAGTCAGAAATTATTGTTGTTAATCAAGGTTCATCAGATGTTATTGTTTTTACTTATACACCAACTCAAATAGGATTATACGAATTTAATATTACGGCAAATCAATCGAATATAGGAGATGCCTTTTTTAAAGATATAAGATTTTTCGAAGTAAGCGAAACAACTATCGGAAAAGATGATGGTATTGGAGATTTATCTTTTAGTATTATACCTGATAGTGATGAATGGACACATGGTTATTTAGGAAGTGAATTCAATCTTTTAGTTGCAGATAAGTTAGCTTCTTTTTCAGTAGTGGTTGACGATGGTTTTGCAGACTCTACTGGTCTATTTAATTTTATTATTAAAGCAATTAATAGTGATGGAGAAGCCGAAGACGGTGAGATATACAAATTCGAAGCAATACCTATTATTGACCTTTTTAATAATTTGACTTATGCTACGGTCGTACTACCTGAACCCGTCGATTTACCAGCAGGTGACTATATCTTTGCGGTAGGACAAGATATACCTCAGGCGACAATAAATTTCGGTTTTGATGATAAATCAGATTCAGGATTTTGGATGTATTCTCCTGTAGGCTTTGATGGTGAAGCGATTCCGTGGACTAATATAACCGACGGCTCTTTTCCCACCTTAATGCTACGACCTAACTTTCAAGCGGAAACGTCAACCAGTTCGCTAGAACAAAAAATAGCAGAAACTACGCCACTTACCATCTTTCCTATACCTTTTAAAGATGAACTAAATGTTCTACTAGAATATGTGGAAGAAAAAGAAGTGAACATCCAGATTTTTGATATGACGGGTAAACAATGGACTAATTTTACAACTAGCCATCATCAAGTGATTAATCAAAACCTAACAGCATTACCTAAGGGTTTATATCTGATGAGCTTAAAAAGTGGTTTGTATCATCGAAGTGTAAAAGTCTTGAAACAGTAAGAAAACTAATTCTACTTTAGGACTTTAAATTGGAACAAAGAGTAGAGATAAATTCGTTTATAAATGACGGAATTTCGTTAAATGAAAATGGATTCGATCTCTGCTCTCTATTCTTCTAACCT
>JALZWC010000391.1 GCA_023300255.1 Saprospiraceae bacterium
CTAAACCAATACTTACCCATAGATGGGGATGGTAATGGTATTATCAATTCGATAGATTATAATCTATGGATTAATAATCGGTCTAAGATTGGCGAGCAGGTGATTCGGTATTAAAAACCATTTAGGTTTTAGAATAGGGAAGCGAGAGTAGACCAGCCCGACTGCCGTACGGCGGGCGGGGAAAAGAGACGTATTTCGTCTGAACTAGATGCAGTATGATTATCGTATGGCATCGAGGTTACAAACCTCGACGATCTGTCGGAATTGAGAATTGAGAATTTGCTAGCGTAATGCTGGTAATTCTCAATTTTTAATTCTCAATTAGTTAAAAAATCATCGTAATGAATAAAATAATCCTACTACTTTTTTTATTATTAACAACACATTTAGTGTATAGTCAATGTCTTCCACAGTCGATAGATACCGATGGAGATGGTATTTGTGATTTGGAAGATAAGGACGATGATAATGATGGCATTCTTGACTCAAATGAAACCGTTTGTAATAACTCCTTTTCGGATATAACTTTTTATGGCGATGCGATATCTAGTACAGCTGCTAATTCTATTACGCTTACCAATCCAGGAAACGCATGGGCCACTTCTTATTCCAATGAATTGATTTCTTTACCTATTCATCTTGAGTTTCTTGGAACTACAAATAACGTCCAGATATTGGGTTTGTTACCCTTAGGTGGTGCGGAGGTTTTTGATAGTTGGAAAGATGGTGCATATAAATTGTACACGCATTCGAATAAGAATTTGTATGGGAAGTTGCCCAATGCTTGGTCCTTTATTTTTCCTGGTCTTGATGGAGAATTAGTAGAACTGGACATAGACAAAACAGGTAAACTTATTACGAAATTAAATGGTAAAATTATTTATACAGCTACGACTCCCATTACAGATTACCGTCTAGCTGTTAATAGTTACAATGGTGGCATATTTCAAGGGGTTTCCCTTACTTACGGACAGCCAAATTGTTCTATACAAGATATAGATACCGATGGAGATAATATTCCTAATCGGCTCGACTTAGATAGTGATGGCGATCTATGCGTAGACGCCTTTGAAGGAACGGGTAATTTTGGATTAAATGATATGGATGGTAATGGTCGATTATTGGGTGGAGTAGACACCGATCCAGCAAGCCCAAATTACGGTGTTCCGATTGTGGTAGATATTACTGGACAGGGTGTGGGGGAAAGTATTGTTGCTAATAGTTCCCTTATTGATTTTAGAGAATGTTTTTGTATTGCTTCCAATAACCCATTGGATAGTGATTCTGATGGAATTTGTGATGCGATAGATCAATGTATTCAGGTGCCAAATAATTTAATAGGTAGGGCTTGTAACGATGGAGACAATACCACCGTCAATGATAGATGGACCTCCTCTTGCGACTGTATAGGTTCTAGCCCTTGCGGGCCAGGAGAAGTGGATACGGATAGCGACGGTATATGTGATAGACTGGATCAGGACGATGATAATGATGGTATTTCAGATGAAGAGGAATCTATTTGCAGTATTTTATTATCAGATCTAAATATGTATGGCAATGCTATAGATACTATAAACGCAGATTCGATTAGCCTTTCTGATGAAGGAGCTTGGAGAAGTTCTTATTCCGTAGATACATTATCTCTGCCTATACATTTAGAATTTCAGACAGATATTACTTCAAGTAAAATGATCGGCTTATTGCCGATTGGTTATGTAGAAAATATAAATCAATGGACGGACAGCGGCTATAAGTTATATATACATGAAAATGGAAGAATATATGGTAAATTACCATACGTGTGGACCTTCAATGTGGTAGGTACAGAAAACTTATTATATGAAATCGACATTGATTTTGATGGTACTATGATCGTCAAGTTTGGAGGAAAAATACTATACGAAGGAATTGCACCTATCAATGATTACAAATTTGTAGTAAGTAGTATTAAAGGTGGTAGTATCAAGAATATTATATTGACTTCGAGTAACAAATCTTGTACTCCTTTAGACATAGATACGGATAGTGACGGTATACCTAATCGCCTTGATTTGGATAGTGATGACGATCTATGTGTAGATGCTTTTGAGGGAGCAGCTGATTTTACACTAAATGATATGGACGAGGTAGGGCGATTACTGGGTACTGTCAATTCGGATAGTGATAATTACGGGATTCCAACAATCGCAGGAAATGGACAAGCTCTTGGAGAAAGTATAGAAATGTATCAGGTAGTACCGGATATAAGAGCGTGCTTATGTATCGCGGCTAATAATCCAACGGATTCAGATGGAGATGGAGTTTGTGATATAGCCGACCTTTGTGATGTTATATCAGATGCATTGATTGGTACATCTTGTGATGATGGCGACATCTGCACAAGTGATGATGTATGGACGGTGAATTGCGCTTGCGAAGGCACATTTATTGATTCAGATGGAGATTCGATTTGCGATGTCTTAGACAATTGTACTGATTTTGATTCTGCAATTGACATCGACGAAGATGATATTCCTGATTGCCAAGATGATTGCATAGATATTGATGAAGATGAAATTTGTGATGACCAACAGGGTAGTGTGCAACCTGATGAATTGAAAGTATATACCAGTCATCGTAGAGGGTTTTATGAGCAAGCATTTACGCAGCATATGTTTTCAAATGTCCCAAGTGCTGCTATCTATTATACTCTTGACGGTACGATTCCTTCTAATAGTAGCCAACTATATAATGGTACTCCAATTGCAATTGACTCAACTACGATTTTGAGAACGATTGCGTTTACTTCACTCGACACTTCAATAATCGAAACCCATAGTTTTATTTTCTTGGAAGATATAATAGCCGACCCAACATTAAATGCCTATATCATCAATCACCCAGTATGGGGGGCACAGTTGAAAAGTGCATTGATGGCCATTCCTTCGATCAGTCTCGTATCGGATAGCATAATTAATCCAGAGATAAAAATTTCTGGTTCAATGGAAATGTTGTATACTGATAAAACAGATAACTTCCAAGCGAACTGTGGTCTGGGAGAATACGGCAATGCTAGTCTTGGTCTACCCAAACGTAGTATGCGCATGTATTTTGACGAAATTTATGGTCCTAAAAATCTTAAAAAGCCACTATTTGAAGGATTTGAAAACGGGATAATAGCTTCAGAAAAATTTGATAAATTAGATTTGCGTAGCAGTCATGAAAGCTGGTTGTGGAATAATTTCGTTAACCCATGGCAAGAAGGAGAAACTTATATCACCACTAAATTATTAGATGACCTCATGTTGCGTGGAGGTCGTCCAAATCCTCATAACCGCTTTGTTCATGTTTATTTGGATGGTAAATATTGGGGACAATATGATTTAAGAGAAAAATTTGATGACAATATGCTTCCAGAATATCTTGGAGGCGATAACGATGAATACAATTTTATCTCTGGCTCAAAGGTCGCAACGGGTATATTCTTTCCCGCAGATGGTGTGATGAAAGATAGCGTTAATACAGATTGGGAAATATTTGTCAACAATTCAGATGATTATTTAACATGGAAAACCATGTGCGATGAAAATTCTTTCTTCGATTTGATGCTAATATTTATGTATGGCTTTGCAGAAGCAGAATGGAATGCAGTAGGCGCACC
>JALZWC010000392.1 GCA_023300255.1 Saprospiraceae bacterium
CATGTAAAGTAGAATCTAAACGTAGTTAATTTATAGATTTAAGTGTTACAATTCAAAATTGGCTGTCGCCAATGATGTTTTTTTGAACGCAGAGACGCAGAGATGCAGAGTCAAGTGTAGTTAAAATGTAGCTAAGCCTCTGCGTCTCTGCGTTCAATTCTTTTCATTGGCGACAGCCAATTCTGAATACTTATGTATATACCATAGCGTTCCTTGGAAGGCAGGTTCAATTATTTTCATTGGCGACAGCCAATCCTAAATACTTATGTATATACCATAAGGCACGCAGGTAGGAAAGGGCAAACCTAGTTGTAACAATTATTGTTTTTTCAATCCTTATCGCTAGTGACCTAGAAAGCATATTTTATCCCTCCCATTAACCACCGATTAGGCATTGCTGCGCCTAAAATATTTTGATAGGATTCATCAAATACATTTTGAACTTGTAGATTTAATCCAAATTTTGGAAGCAATTGATACCCTAACCTTAAATTCCATACTTGATAATTCGGGGATAAACGCGCATTAATACCAGCAGCAAATTGTTCATTTCGAGCTTTATATAAACCATTGATCGCTATATCTACTTTCTTGTAAGTCAGCAGCAAATTGGTATTTATTAGGTGTCTAGCATGACTCGCTATATAGACGGATACTATGTCCTCTTCATTGCTAGTGTTTATATATGTATAGCCTAAGGACCATTGCAGTTTCATATTATTGTCTAAGGTGGTTCTTATCCATGATTCAACTTCTACCCCTCTCGTATCCACATTAGTAATATTGCTAGCATACAAATAATTTTCTCCTGTACGCAAATTTTGATTACGAGAAATAACCGCTTCATTGGTAGGTACGTAATCAATCAGATTAGAAGATTGCCTAGCAAAAAGAGTCGTTTTTAATTCCCAGTTTTTTGTCAAGCGATAATCCAATCCAACTTCTTGTGACCAAGCTGCTTCTGCTACTAAATCAGGATTCCCTAAACTTCTACCAGGCGTTAAGTTTTGTAAATTGAAAGATACATAACGTTCTGTATAATCTGCAGCACGAATACTTCTACCCACAGATGCTCTAAGCGTCATATTTGATAACAAATAAGATAGGTTTAGTTGTGGTGTAAATTCTAATTCGTAGTTGTCATCATAATCTAAACGTAAACTAGCTACTACATTTAATTGCGGATTAGGTTGATATACGCCAGAGGTATAGACTCCGTAATGCCAATCACTATGATCTCCTCTATCTGTACTTTCAATAGCGCGTTTATCCAACTGACCTCCTGTTTTTAAGGAAAATACATCATTGACAATCTTTAAATGATTCAGCGTAAAGTTCAGAAAATCAGTCGAATGGACATTAGTAGAAGGAAAATCTGGACTAAAGATAAATTCATCTTGTCCTTTTCGATAAGCAATATTAAAATCTGTACTGTTCTGTTGGCCAATCTTAGAAATTTGTATTTGATTCCACCAGTTACTAGTAGTTTCTACAGATTTATCAAAGGTACTGGTTGTATAAAAATACCTTGCACTAAAATCTCGCACATCATAAGAAGTTCTTGCTTGTAATCGCCATTCATTATTAAATTGATACCCAAAAGATAGACCAGCTGTTTTGATGTCAAAAAAATTATTATACGCTTCTAATGTTTCATCTCCAACTATTTGTTCTTCAATAATTTGTCCATCTGATTTATTCATCGCAAAACCACCAGTTGCATAAAAGCGACCCTTATTGATAACAACACCGTGCTGAGTGTTCAATAATTTATTAGCTCCATAATTAATAGTTCCCTTTACCGCTATCTCTTCTTCGGGTTTAAATCCTTTGGTGATAATGTTTATAACTCCCCCCACAGCATCTGCTCCATACATTGCAGAAGCTGCGCCTCGTAAAACTTCCACCCGCTCAATTTCTACAGGACTAACAGGTATGTAGCTATTAAAATGTCCAGTAAGCGGATCATTTAGTTTCATTCCATTGACCAATACTTGTATCTGTGTATAGGTCGCTCCTCGCATACTAATATCGCCTTGTGCACCAAATCCATTACGCGTTTGTACTTCTATACCAGGGATGACTTGTAACAATTCATCTAAAGACGTAATGGCCATTTTTTGAATGTCCGTTCCTTTTACAATAGAAATATTTCTACCTGTCTCTTTTGATTGTAGCGGAAGTCGAGTGGTTGTCACTTGAATGGTATCTATTTCTTGTAAGCTTTGTCCCTGTATTAAAAAACTACTTCCTAGTAAGAAAATTACAGAAAAACCAAATATTAATGTCCTAGTTTTAATGTTATTTTTAAATATCATGTAAAGAATTTCTAATTAAAAAATTGTCAAATCTAAACATATTTATCAATTTTCCTAAATCGAATTTCCAAATTTTATTTTAAAAACTAACCATTATTTATACCAAAAACATATTTAATTTTATTAATTAAATTATATACAGTTTTTTATTTTAAAAAAATAAATTTACACCTTACTTTGTGTAATATTTGGAGCATCGGAAAATAAAGGAATAAATATCCGTTGCTAGATGGAGTAGAATTAAATGGGTCGGGTTAATTAAACGGGCAGATTTAGAAACTAGATTTTTTGACAAGTTTATCAACGTACTAAAAGTAGTTGACACTTTTATAACCCCAACGGGGTGACATATCCTAGCATAGGGCACAGCCCTATGAATTGAATATAAGCATTTCCTCAAGCCCTACAGGGGCGACATATACTAAGTCATTACTTATTATGTCGCCCTTACAGGGCTTAGAGATTAGTCCTTCTATGTCCATAGGGCTTTCGCCCTATGCTAGGATATGTCGCCCACTTTGGGGCTAAAAGTGTCAACTGGCTAGATAAACTTGTCGATTTTTTCGATAGTTTTTCTTTAAAAATGACAAAAAAATCTTAGCCTTAAAATTACACAAATAATTATGCCCGACTACTTAAATTCAAATCCTATATATTTGTTTAAAAATAAATATGAACTATAAAGCCCCCAAGGATTCTAGGGTCATTATGACCCAATTAATGCTTCCTTCTCATTCCAATTTTAGTGGTAAGATACATGGAGGATATGTCCTAAATTTGATGGATCAGATTGCCTTCGCTTGTGCCTCCAAGCACTCTGGACAATACTGTGTCACCGCCTCTGTTAATCGAGTAGATTTTTTAAATCCTATTGAAGTCGGAGAATTATTGACTTTAAGGGCTACCATCAATTTCACAGGCCGTACGTCTATGGTGGTGGGTTTAAGAGTAGAATCAGAAAATATCCAAACGGGTATAAAGAAACATTGTAATTCTTCTTATTTCACTATGGTTGCAAAGGATGAGAATGGAAAAAGTGTACCTGTTCCTGGTCTTATTTTAAATACAAAGGAGAGTGCTCGTAGATTTGCTAGAAGTATTCGACGGATGGAACAAGCGAAGATACGAGATGATCGGTTTAAGCCAGAAGAGTTTAATGTGGAAGATCATTTGGAATTATTGGCTACTCAGAATGCTCTGGTAAAATTGGGAGATCTTGATTAGACATCGAAATAAAACTATCAACTAATCATATCGTCCCCTAATATTCGTTGCCTTACTGCAGCAAGGCGACTGCGGCTAATAGGTATCAAGCGATCTTTAATTTGTACCTGTCCATCCCCTAATGATTGTACTCTTTGCACATTGATAATAAAGGATTTATGAACTTGTAAA
>JALZWC010000393.1 GCA_023300255.1 Saprospiraceae bacterium
CCTTTATCTTGTAATTGGGTATGCATCTCTTGAGTACCATCATCATAATAGCCCTCTAGCAATACTTTTGCTTGTATCCCACATTCTCCTGAAGAATAAGTGATACATAATTTAGGAGCCAGCAACGGAGAACCATCAAAGGATTCTGCGGTACGAATTCCTGTACCTTCCATAATAAATGCCATTGCATTACCTGATGTAAAGCCAGGTCTATTTACTATTTCTTGAATAATACTTGACAAATCAACGGTTCTTTGATTCACACCATTTTCTCCAACAATATCCCAAGGCTGTGGTTGCCAAGAGACACTACTAGCGGTGGTTGTTCTATTCGTAATGTTATTATTATTTATTTGGAATATTCGGGCATGGTCAATATTTTCCCCTTTAATTATTAGATTGGTAGCAACTGTATTTTTTTCATCTGTTACAAATTCTATTACCGCAGATGTTATCGTAGCACCTTGAGGAATGCCTATATTTCGAAATCGCAGACCTACTACGTATACGACATCTTCATCATTGACTAAATCTAAATCAGTACTCGAAATAGTAACCGAGCCATCTGATAATTGTTCTTCGGCATCGTCGACACTATTACTGATTTGTCTAGAGACGATTGTATTAATAATTCCTGCACATAAATTTGATTTCCCAGGCGAACCATGCGTAAAATCAACACTTAAATCAGCAGAAGCTTTCCAAGAATTTGCTAATACATTATCTAAAGAAGAGTTTACTAAAGCTAATGTTGATCCTTCCCCATCAGGTGCTGTCACCCAAGGTGCTTCGTCATCATAGATAACATAGTCTACTAAGCATTTATTCCTATCAAACAGAGATAATCGTTCTCCTTTATTACTTAGAGAGAAAGGGAGTTCTCCTATAAATGTTCCAGCGGGCGTATCCGTAAAAGCAGCTTTAAATGCAGCGGCATCCTCTACTAATAAAACATACCCTTCTGCTGGAATATCAACTCTTATCGGAAATACATATTCCCCATCCTGATTATAAAATGTCCACCCTCTAAGGTTAACGGCATTAGAGGTCGGGTTATATAATTCTATCCAATCACCTGAATCAAAATTATCATTATCTGAATTATAATTAATTTCGTTAATCACAATGGGCGTAGTAGCTGCGTTACAAATTCGAGAGTTTTCTGCACCTGGTGTTCCATTGATTTCATCGGACCGAAACCAGTTTAAGGGATCCATTTGATCGAAAGAAGGATGCAATAATTCTAGGGAATAGCCTTGTCCATCAGGCACTTCATCCCAAGGTTTTTTATCATTATAAATAATCGAATCAATAGTTTGTTGAAGCGGATTTTGTAAAACTAAACTTTCCCCATCCTTGTCTAGTCCACTTTCTTCCCATTGAAAAACTTGATAGCCATTGCCACTGTATTGAGTCGAATCCTCTGCAATGATAATATATTCATTTGGCGCAATCGTTGCCCCTTCGGGAAATGTAAAACATAGTCCAGTACTAAATTGATACTGCTCCAGCGCACGAGATTGATTATCAGGATTATATATTTCTACAAATTCTTTTCGATTAATCGTATCATTAGGATGGTAATGAACTTCGTTAATAATAAGAGCTAAAGCAGGTTCAAATACCGGTGTAAGTGTAGTATTTGAACTAAAAGATTGATATAAATGAGGATTTGTCTCCTCTGTTTCTAACCAATGAGAAAAACGATACCCCGCGTTTGGAACCGCATGGATTTCCATAGGAATGTCTACGAAATATTCCCCGGTATAATTATAAGGAATTTCAAAGAAATTAGAATTGACAAGTACTTTTCCATTTGAATTTTCATCAAAATTAATGTTTAAATCAAATGTATCCGTAATACTAAATTGATCTCGAATATGTTGTCTTACATATTCGCCACGCTGCATTACGAAATCTTTATGGGATTGAATCAAAGTATCATACTGAGTCAAAGTATGTCCAAAAAGTTCATTAGCTGGTGCTAAATCAGGTAAGATTTCATTGTAATACTCCTCTATTTCAGCATCAAAATTAGTATTGTTATATAATAAGCCTAAATAGGTATTCATCCGTTGTATATATTCATATTTGAATTTATCATTTTCGAATAATTTTAGATAAAGAAGATTTGATTCATAGTAAATATGATCCTCTGCAAAAGTTTGTAAAATTCTCAAATCCAAACTATTATAAGTTACTGAACTTGGTTTTAAAGTATTATCAAAATCTACCATGCACCACCTCCATTTTTTTTCCTCCCCTTGTTCTTTCCACACTTTTTGATTGTTAGCAATCCAATCTCTATTAGAAAAAAAATGTCCTGCCGTTAGATAATTGATTAGTTCATCTGTATCTATTTTTTCTTGTATTTGCTCATAGTTATTTTGAATGGTATAATCACTTTGTCTTATTTCGTTTATAAGACTTCTCCATTCTATGGTGTCTCCCTGAGTAGCTCTATGGACAGGCCACCATCTAGTTACATCGTATCTTCCAGGATTTTTAATAACATCAACTTTGTCTTTATCTACATTTTTGAAATCATGTTCATAGTGCCACTTATCATATTTTTCTCTAATATTTTGAATGCCGACATACTTGCCATTTAAAAAAATAATTGCGGGTTGTCCTGATTGAGTATCTAAATCTACTTTACCCGTTAACATACGAGCGATAACAAGGTCATTTAATAATTCTGGTTGAGTATTATTTCCACTTCTTACGTAAAGCCTTTTAAAATAATTTATTTTGTTATCTGGAAAGATGGGATAAGTAAGCTCATTTTCTCCTGTATCGCTATATTCATCTCTAAAATAAATATTTAATGGTTTTTGTGATTTACGTCTTTTACAATTACCACCTATTTTTACACCAATATTATTTTCAGCAACTAAATTACCATCTTTGAATATTTTGAGATGAGCAGGTCTTTCCCAATCTTGATTATAATTCTTAGGTACGTCACCACTACAATATCCTGTTATACCATTTGTACCCGCCACATAAATACCGATACTATCATCATATAAATCATCTGGATTCATGGTGATATGAAATACAGGAAGCGTAGAATTAAAATCTATCAAATAGGTATTGGTCGTTATAAAACTATTCTCAAAATTGGATCTAATGGCAACGGCACGAATACTTCCTGTACTATCAACTATAATAGGATCTACATATAAATTGCTAGTATCAGTCGGAATACGTCCATCTGTAGTATAATAAATGGTAGCACCTGTAGAAGCAGTAATACTAATTGTTTGTGGTCCACTATAAAAGCCAGTAGGAAGGTTGATGATCGGCTTTTCTAACTGAGGCAAATTATTATTATTAGTTGCATTAGGACTGGCAGAACTAATGGAAGATAAAGTCATACTTCCATCAGGTAAACGTCCATAAGAAATATCTTCTGCGAGACTTGGGAAAGAAAAGTTATCTATAATCGTTACTTCATCTGGTGCGGTCAAAAGAATATCTCCACCACTTGCACTTAACTTAAAGTTAGTATGATGCACTCCTTGCTCCGTATCATTATCTGCCCAAAAGATTAAATATCCATTGGCTGGAACAGTCGTTAGAGCAGCATTAGAAATAGGTATAATATATTGAGTAAGATCAAGTGGATCATCAGACAGATAGTAGCCTGCTATATCAATAGGACTATTACTATCATTGTAAATTTCTATCCAATCATCGTATTCCCCATTGGTGTCAGCAAGGATTGTTTTATTTGAAGCTACTACCTCGTTTATATATAATTGACTATAAATAGGTGTGATTACAAATAGAAATAGAATTAATAAGAGATTGTTTTTTGTCCCCATTAGTGATGTAAAATTATGTTTGTGTTGATTCGGGAAGGATTGGAGGTTGGAGGATTGGAAGAGGTTTAAAAAGAGGAGGCACTTATACTGTGCATATCTTGTTCCAAAAAAGAATATTCTTTTAGTCTTTTTTTTTAGAAAATAGGTAAAATAAACTGTTTATTATTAGTATATAAAAAATTACTTAATTTGTATTTACTATCCATACACTTTATGGAACAAAAAGAAGAGAAGATATATAACCTTGTCCAAACCTTATCGTCGGATGGCTAACGCCGTCCGATGATAAGGTTTTCATTGCCATCGGACGACGGTAGCCATCCGACGGCAAATTCGTAAGTCTACCGTTTTATATCTAACGATCTATTAATACCGAATCACTTGCTCTCCAATCTTAGATCGATTGTTAATCCATAGATTATAATCCGATGCATTGATAATGCCGTTGCCATCTCCATCTATGGGTAAGTACTCGTTTAGTTTCGCGGATTGTATTTTCCAATTATTAAAATCAGTATTATTTATAATCCCAGAACCATCATAGTCCCCTGCATATAAAACATACTTTCCTGATGCTAGTTTTTGTTGGTTCGTTCCTTTGGCTTGCGTGGTAGCGGTTGTGAAATCATACACCTTTCCTGTATATGGATTGGCAGATAAAATCGCTAAATGAGAACGCGTATGAATACTAAAGTATTGATTCTCGGCACCTGCTAACGGAATACCTTCCCCGCCTTCTACGCTCAATAAATTTCCAGTTTTATCAATAAAACCTGCTGCTTGATTGGTGATTGCACCATTAGCATTTCTTGATATTAACAATACCCAATCTACTGCGGTACTTGGAAACGTTATAGCATTTTCGGTCCCTGTATAATTCCATGGGGCAGTATTAAAAGGTTGAAGTGTAGGCAACAAGCCTTTATCTTGTAGCTTGGTATGCATCTCCTGAGTTCCCGCATCATAATAGCCTTCTAATAATATTTTTGCTTGTATACCGCAACCTCCTGAAGCATAAGTAATCCATAGTTTTGGAGCCAATTCTGGAGAACCATCAAAAGATTCCGCAGTACGAATTCCAGCACCTTCCATAATAAAGGCCATCGTATTGCCCGATTTAAAACCAGCTCTGTTTACTATTTCTTGCACAATAGAAGAAAGGTCATTGGTCTTTTGATTCCCGCCACTTTCTCCAATAATTTGCCAAGGTTCGGGTTCCCAAGTAACACTACTTGAAGTAGTATTTCTATTGCTAATATTATTAGGAGTAGCTGCAAATGCTGGCGCATTATTAATATTTTGTCCTTTGATAATAAGGCTTGTAGGAACGGTATTGACTTCATCTGCTGCAAATTCTATGATAGCACTCGTTATCGTAGCACCTTGAGGTACATTAATTTTCTTAAATCTCAGTCCTACCGTATAGATTACACCATCGTCATTTACCATATCTAGATCCTTACTGGTGATAGAAACTTCTGATAGTTTTTCTTCTGCATCATCCGCACTACTATTGATTTGACTTACAACAATAGTATTCGTAAGGCCAGCACATAGATTTGATCTTCCTGGCGAACCATTAATAAAATCTTCACTTAAGTCATCAGAAGCTTTCCAATAAGGAGCCAACGCATTATCTAAAGCAGGATCTAACAATACTAATGTTGAACCGCCACCATCAGGTGCTATTGGCCAAGGAGCTTTATCATTATAGATGACATAATCTGAAAGACATTTATTTTCATTAAATAAAGAAATACGTTCTCCTTTATTACTTAAAGAGAAGCCCATATCTCCTATTATTAGATTATTATTGACCGCAGGAAAAACGGTCCTAAAAAGATTGCGTTCTTCTACTAAAACTAAATAGCCATCCTTTGGGATGCTTGTTCCTTGAGGTAAGACAAAAGCATTTCCATTATCATAGAAAGTCCAACCTGATAAGTCAACAGTCGATGAATTTGGATTATACAATTCGATCCAATCACCTGAATCAAAATTGTCATTATCTGAATTATAATTAATTTCATTGATAACAATCGGGCTAACTGCTTGATTACAAGTCCTAGAGTTTTCGGCTTTGGGTGTACCATGCAGATTATCTGAACGAAACCAATTGATCCAATCATTATTATTAAAATCACCATGTAATAATTCCAAGGTATAATTACTTTCATTTGCTGCTTCATCCCATGGATTAGCTGCTGCATAATGAACCGTATCAATAAAATTACCTTGAGAATCTTTTAAAACTATCTCTTCTCCCTCATTATCTAGTTTACCTTCATAAACACCATCTGGAACAAAACCATACCGATAAGCAAACCAACTAGCATCCTTGGCAAAGACAATAAAACCTCCAGCTGGTACTAAAAGATTACTTTCAATTGTTAAATCAACTCCGTCGGCAAAGGACATTCCATATAAATCAATTGCTGTTGAGCCTGTATTTTTGAGTTCAATAAATTCGAAATTTTTGCCAGAAATTGTGTCTTGCCCAACAATCTCATCTTCTGGATTATAATGTATTTCATTGATAACTAAGTCTTGGTAATTTTGTATAGGGAAATAAAGCTCTGGGCAATTTGGACTCCAATCAGTACCAATTTTCACCCTTGCTCTTACTTCTGTAATTGCATTTAAAGTAATAGGGCCACTATAAACTAGGGCTGTAGGAGCTATTCCTCCTCCTGCTAATCTCGGATCTGCTCCGTCAATCGTATAATATAATGTTCCACTAGCATTAGAATTAGTTAATGTTAATTGAGAACCAGCAGCGACTTCCCCGCCAAGCACACTAAATACAACAGGAGATACAATATCCGTATAAAATCCTCTTGTCCTCAACTGTTGGTATACCGTATCTTGTCTTTGATGAAAATAAGTATCTCTCAAACGATTTTGTTCCGTCAAGAATTCATTGTAAAAAGTATAAGGTTGACTAGGTCGCTGGTTATCTCCCCATCTTGCAGTTTCAGGAATGATAGATTTTCCTAGTTTAGCATATCCTTCCATCCATAAATCATCCAATGCTTTTTGTGTCAACACGCCATCATTTTCCATATGGCAGTTTACACGATCCATGAAGAGTTGTTTAAAATCAGGATAGGCCATTAATGCATTGAAAAGTCCAGTAGGTTTCTCCGCATTGTTTTTATCAGAAACATCAAGCTCTAACTCTTTAAAAAACTGCTCATTATCCCATGCATAGAATTGCCATTTACTGTTAGTTCCTTTTGCAGCATACCAATTATTCGTATCCCAATCATTGTTTCCTCCAAAGAAATTCAATAATATATAGTCTGCTAAATTTTCTACATCCACAATAGATTCCACATAACTATACTGAGCCGCAGTAGTGATACTATCCCCCACATAAGCATGTAATTCTGTCCAAGTATCACTAACACCTTCTTCTTGGCCAGAGTGATTCCATATTTCATAATCTTCTTTTTCGCCACCTAGATAATCCGCAAAGTAGGCTTGGTTTAAGAATTCAACGATATTATATTCTCCCCAATAAACGCCGTTAATATATAAGTGAGACTGTATTCCATGAACAATCAAATGTCCCATCTCCTCTTGTACTTCTCTTGCGAATTGATCTCGATACATTTGAGCTCTATCTCGGTGATCGCTATTGCC
>JALZWC010000394.1 GCA_023300255.1 Saprospiraceae bacterium
AAGGCACTTTTTTTGTAGTTCAGATATGTTTAATTTTGGAGAGGAATTGAAAATTTAGCCTTACCCCATAAAACAAATTCTGACAAGTTTATCAAAGTAGTTGTCAGTATTCGCGTATATTTTACCACGAATAGTAAGTGTTTTAGTTAGTTTAATTCGTGAATCCTGACTAGCGGCTTGTCTAGCTAGCCAGATAGACTCGATAAGTTCGTGGTGAAAAATGTCAACAACTTGTCCAACTTCTATTAAAAAACACCTAATAATTACGTTAATGAAAAATTCTTTCTTATTGATAGCAGCAGTACTATTATTTTTACCAGCTTGTAAGTGGAAAAACACAAAGAATGCTTTAAAGCACGGAGAAAAGTTGAAATCTTCCATTGACTCGTTTGAAAAGAATAGACAAAAATTATCAGCTAAACTAGTAACTAGCTTAGAAGATGCCCAAAAAGAATTGACAGCAGAGGCGCCAAATTTGCCGAAAGTCTCTAAAGATTTTGAAAAAGAATGGACCTCTATTCAAGGTAGATATGGTGATCTTAAAAGCGATTTTGATCGAGTAGGGAGTTCTTCTACAGACTTTTTTGCTAAATTAGATGAGTTAAGTGGTAGTATTAATAAAGAATCTCTTAGAAATGAGGAACTAGGCAAAAATAAAAAACTAAGAATCAAGTGGGATAAATCCTATCAAGAAGCTTCTGTAAGTATCGATAAAATAACGCAAGTGTTAGAGGCAGGGAATGATTTTCATATGGTCTTAGTAGCATCTAGTATTCGTCAGAAACTGGAGCAAAATGTAGATGAATTAAATGTTATTGCTGCTCAGGCAAAAGAATTATTAGGTGACTTAGAAGCTTTTACACTAGCTGGTCGAGAGTTAGTAGAAGGATAGAGAGAGCTTTAATTATTAGAAATGCCGAATTAAAAAAGAGAATATCAAAACTTGGCACACATATTGAAATATAATATGTATTGAGTTTTGGTTAAAAGACTTAGGCGCTCCGAAAGGGGCGCTTTTTTTTTGCCTGTAGGCTTAGATTAACAGAACAAATTACGTTGATTTTTTTTCTGTTTAGAAAAAGAGATTCTTTAAAATTAAAAAGCTCTATGCAAAAAACATGCATAGAGCTTTTTTAATTTTAAAGCGAATTAAGAGCAGATGTCAAAACTTGGCACACATATTGAAATATAATATGTATTGAGTTTTGGTTAAAAGACTTAGGCGCTCCGAAAGGGGCGCTTTTTTTTATTACTCTCTAAAGTAAACGGCTATTAGCTCCTCTTTATTAAGCCAATATAATTGGATCTAGCGGTAAGAAATCTTTAGGCTCTGCCCCGACCAAAAATTGTTGCCCTCCATAAGCATTCCCATATCCGATATTCCTTTGGAAGTTTTGTTGGAAACCTCCACTGTTTATTTGAATTTGTAAAATTCCAGGTTCACAATTTTTATTTTCGATAAACGGGACATCAAAAATACAAATGTTATTAGTTGCTTTTTGTGGCTCTACTACCGTTTTTTTACCATCTCTATTATGGTGTACTAATTGCATCCAAGTTTCCGCATTATTGGAAAGGAATGGATTAGCGATAATTATTTTATCCTTGTTATTAGAAAATTCTGGACCCATTAAATGGTAATAACTTCGACTAGCATTGTCTGAAGTCAATTGTATTCCGTATAGACCTCCCTTCACTTTTACAGGAATGGAATTGACATTGATACTAGCGTCATATTGTTGAAAATGAGCTACAGTAGGAGAATCATCTATATAATGGAAATACATCTTAATAGCTCCAAAACCATTAGGGTAGGCAGGTATTCTGTGAGTTTCAGAATATTCTACTTCTCCTGATGGGAAATGTATTAATTCTATTTTTACAGTTTTTCCGTTCATATTATACCGCTTATTTCCATCGGCCCAATCTGAGCCATTGGCAAAAGTAGTATATAGATTGATTTTAGAAATGCCTATCCATTCTGATTGTGTATGATAATCATCAATATCTAAATAAATCTTTTCTCCTTCTTCAAATGCCCCTCCAAATAAACGTTGATCTATTAGCCATTGTCTAGTTGGTCTGGTCTCTATACTAGGCATTAATTTCTCGCAGATACTATAAAACATTTCCGTACTAGGATTTTCTAATTCTTTTTGGACATAGTCATAATAAATACGGTTAAATTCTTTTGCGAAGTACTTACCAGTTTTTATAAAGTACTCAATGGCTATTTTATGAAAAGCTTCTGAGCCAAGATAATACCTTGCATTTTCTAAAGTTAGAATGCCTCCAAAAGTAGACTGCAAATTTTGAGTAGAGAGAGAAGGATCTGTAATTCTAAAATCATAATTATAGCCAATCGTAGATCCATATACTGCGCCTTCTTGCAAATGATTATTATTGGGGAGCGTTCTGTTTAGTTCATCCTTAATCATGTTTGCCACTCCCTCTGCAAAAAATTCTTCTATTAGTTCCGTCTCCTCATTAAACTTAAAATCTTTGTTGGCAAAGAGTACTTGCTTCCGAGTCGCATGAATAAGTTCATGAATTAGATTATTTCTGTTTGCAGAAAGATTAATCGTATTAGAAGAAGGTAAATATACATCGTGACTCGCTTCCGATATCTTTACGGGGCCAGGTAATGCTGCTTTTCCGTAATGCTTTTCTAATATAGGTTTTACTTGTTGGAATAATTCCTTGTCTGCTTCTTTGTCAAATCGTACCTCCAAGTCATAAGCACCTAAATAAAAAGGTTCGTTTAAAGGAAAGGGACCATAATAAGTTGGGCTTCCAATTACATTATCTTTAACGGGCCAACAAACAATTCTAATTTCCTTCTCCTCAGTCTGCACTTCATGAATAGAAAAAGAGGGGAGTGTCTTGACTGGATACTCTGACTTATAAAATAATTTTTTACCGGTACTATCAATCGCTGCATAATAAACCCAATCTATATTTTCAGGTGGGTCAATTTCAATAATACAACTATAAGGAAGGAAATTTAAAACCTGTCTAATTTGAACAGTTGTGCGGGGGTCTATAGGTGGAGCTGCTGTAGGCTTTTTTGGAGTTGCTGTTTCCGATGAATTTAGCATTTTCATGGAAATTTTTAACTCTGTTGCGTTTGGATCCATATATTGTTTTTGCTGAGAAGATAACTAGATATTGTTAAGTAACCCTCCGTTTTGGTTTTTTAAATAGATTTGTTTTTTCGCAAGGTAAAGTTTTTTTTAAAAAAAACAATAAATTAGCATTTAAAATGTACTACTTAAAACGCTGAATAATAGGTGTTTAGATAGTAAATGTGACTAGGTATAACTAAGAAAAAACTAACGTATATATTTTGTTATTTTATATTTAGTGGTAGGAATATGGAGAATTTGGTTTGATGAATAAAGTATTTGGTGTTCAAAGAAAAGTAATTGGGTGTAGAAAGTATATTTTTATGTATAATACCTTTTAAAGAAAGGTAGAATTAAGATTCATCCAAAGTACAGTAATATTTTTTTTATTCTCTTATTATTTTTCTTCAATTTCAATAAATAAAGGAACATGATCACTAAAGGGTATCCATTCTGCATAATTGCCTACCCTAATTTTGAAACCATGCTGAATAATATTTCTATGCCCCACACAATAATCAAGATGATAAGGCTTTTCTTTATTTCGATATAAATAAAAGGTAGGTTGCGTTTCTTTACCATATTGCTCTTTATATGCTAAATGGTATAAACTTTTAAAATCTAATTCTTCCAGAAAATGGAGGGTCTCTGTAAAATTACCTGTATAGCTATTTTTGTCCCAAATTTGATTGCCATTAAAATCACCAATGATAATAGTGTCCTCCGCTAACATTTTTTTGTAGTATTGTAAAGCGCTCCAAACTTGACCGATATATCTTTGTTTATGTTTTTTCTT
>JALZWC010000395.1 GCA_023300255.1 Saprospiraceae bacterium
CGCCTCGGCCCTGTCTGTAGAAAATAGCTAAATCTCCTCTTTGCATAAAGGAGCGTAGCTTCGGCCCTGTATAATCGACACTTACTTTGCGATCATTTTGTGGTCAATGCACGAAGACACAAAGCCAGTTATACTTGATGTTCTTCGTATCTTAGAAATAAGAAGTGTCAACTACTTTTGTGGTTTGGATAGACTTGCCGAAAAATGACGGCAAAAGACACCCTTCGCTCCCTGACTGATGAAGTATATTGAGTGAAGGCTATCTTCCTTCTTCCTGCCTTGTTTTACGAAAAAATAGTTTCCTTTTAAGACAAGTTTATTCAAAGTACAAAAGTAGTTGACATTTTTTAAGCTCAAGTCCAAGTATCAGGTTCAAGTTCAACCCATTATGTTGACCCTAGACGCTTGCCAGAGTTAGGTTTTGAACTTGAACTTGATACTTGCGCTTGAACTTTTATAATATTAATGTATCAATCCATTAGATAAACTTGTCCCTTTTAATAGGCATTTAATTATGGGTTGTACCATTAGTTTACCTCCACGCAGTAAATTCTTTTTTTGTCAAAAGAAATAAATCAAATTGTTGTTATTTTTAATACAAAATGTTTTATATTTGTCTTCTATTGTAAAACTATTTGTTTTTAAAATATTATAACTATGATTAATTTCGACACCCTAACTAATTACAAGGCTCAACGTCCATACAAAGGACATATTATTTATTATGAATTTGAAGGCGACCAAGGTACTTGGAGCGTATGGAGTACCACGGTATTCGATCAAGAGAATGAACCTGATCCAATATTAGTATATGGAGGAGGAGATAGACCCATGATGGTAAGAAAGGAAGTACTAGATTCAGGCTTCTATTCTACACGTGAAGAAGGCACAATAGCCGCAAAAAAAATTATTGATGACTTATTAGAAACGGAAGCAACTTTTAGTATTGCAGCTTAATATTGTAAATATTTCTTGTACCTTGCTTTCGTAAAGTACATCTTTCAGATGTTAAAGTTTTTTTTATTATTTAGTGATTATATCCAAAAGATTGGTAGGGTGGTAATAGCCATCCTACCATTTCTTAAACAATTTGTTACCACTGAGATCGGATGATGGTACAGCTTGTAAGACTACTATTTTTTAAAAGAAGACTTATAGTAGCTTTGAAAGTAATTTGTGCATAGTTTAGAACTGGCAGTTTTGGACTATAAAAACATAATTAATTTATAGAGCTATAAGAGGTTACTCCCGAATTTCTAAATAGAAAAAGACAGAATCAACTATTTATTCTCCTTCCAAAATATTGCCATCAGCTAATAATTCTACCTCAATAGCTGTGCTAGTAGTAGCATCATATTCTTCTTTAAGACCAGTGGCTCCTGTTACGATATTGATCGTCCAATCACTATCAAGAGTTGCTACAGATTGAGCAATGTTAACACCATCCGAAAATGTCCCAGCTATTACTTTTCGAGCAATAGGAACGCCTTTTTTAGTAAAGGTGGCTAATACATATTGATAGTCTAATAAAGCTGCTTTCCAGTAAACAATGGCGTGAAAGTCATTAGTATCTTTAATAGAAAAACAAGGAATTACTTCCGTGAATTCATCCTCAATGGGCCCTTCTACGAGGCTAATAATTTGCTCTAATTCAAACGGATGAAGCTGTTTATTATTTTTACTAAACGTGAAATGAGTATCTGTACTTAATGTAATGGGCAGGTCAATTTTAGGGAATTTCTTTAAAAAATCGTTGAAGCTCGCTTTGTTATTACTAGACATTTAAGTTATATTTTTTATGAAGTATTGAGAAGTAGATAATTGAAGTAGATCTTAACGCCTAAAATGCTTATAATTTAGTGAATCCTGCCTGGGGGCCTGTCTAACTAGCCAGATAGACCTCGACAGGTTCGTAGCAGAAAAATACATGAATAGTCTCAACTACTTTGATAAACTAAGAGAAATATTTTGCATTAATTCAATGATAACTTCTGTAAAATTAGAATAATTCTAAATAAATGAAGGAAAGCGGCATAAATTCTTGTAAATACGCTTTAATTACATACATTTGACACAAAATCGCACCCTCCCTAGCTACTCTAGGGAAGCGGGGCTATCAAATAAAAATATTACAAGTTATGAGCTGGTTCAGCAATTTCCTAACTTCTTCAATCGGAAAGAAACTCATTATGAGTTTGACGGGATTATTTTTAATAGTATTCCTATTAGTACATTTAACAGGCAATTTACAATTGTTAATGGATGATGGCGGTCGACAATTTAATTTGTACGCCAAATTTATGACTACTAATCCGGTGATTCAGTTCACGTCTTATGGTTTATACGGCTTTATTTTATTACATGCCATACAAGGAATTTTACTATGGTTAAAGAATAAAGCAGCAAAAGGCAGCAGCTATGCAGTCAGTAATACAAAAGCAACTAATACCGTAGCTGGCTTTGCTAAGAATATGGGCTGGTTGGGTACCATTATTTTGGTATTTATACTAATTCATATGTACCAGTTTTGGTTACAAATGAAGCTAGGTTATGTCCCAATGGTAGAATATGATGGGGTACAGGTAAAAAATTTATATGCACCTGTAACAGAAACTTTCAAGAATATTGGCTTTGTCATATTCTATGTATTGTCAATGGTCGTGATAGCACTTCACCTATGGCATGGATTTCAATCTTCTTTTCAGACACTTGGATTGAACCATAAGAAGTATACGCCGTTTATTCAGGGAATGGGTAAATTATATGCAGTAGTGATTCCTCTAGGATTCGCATTAATTCCAATTTTGTTCTTTTTAAGAAACATGTAGGAATTGGTTAGCTGTCGAATGACATAACCTCTTTTTTTGAAAGAAATAAAAACCATCAAATCATAATATATGAAATTAGATGCAAAAGTACCTCAGGGAGATTTAGCGACAAAATGGAAGACCTATAGAGGGTCAATGCCATTAGTTGCTCCTAATAATAAACGTAGACTAGATGTAATTGTAGTAGGAACTGGTTTAGCAGGTGCGTCAGCAGCAGCTACAATGGGGGAATTAGGATATAATGTAAAATGTTTTACCTTTCATGATAGTCCTCGAAGAGCGCACTCTATTGCTGCGCAGGGCGGTATTAATGCCGCAAAGAATTATCAGAATGATGGGGATAGTGTATACCGTTTATTTTACGATACGGTAAAAGGAGGAGATTATAGAAGTAGAGAAGCGAATGTACACCGATTAGCGGAGGCTAGTGTGGAAATCATAGATCAGGCAGTAGCCCAAGGAGTACCTTTTGCAAGAGAATATGGTGGCTTATTAGCGAATAGATCTTTTGGTGGCGTACAAGTGAGTCGAACCTTTTATGCTAGAGGTCAGACAGGCCAGCAATTACTATTAGGTGCTTACCAATCTTTATCTAGACAAATTTCTAACGGTAATGTCAAAATGTATAACCGTCATGAGATGTTAGATTTGGTGAAAATTGACGGAAAGGCTAGAGGCATTATTGCACGGAACTTATTAACGGGCGAATTAGAGCGACATGCGGCACATTGTGTTGTATTAGCTACTGGTGGATATGGCAATGTATTCTATTTATCTACGAATGCAATGGGTAGTAATGCAAGTGCTGCTTGGAGGGTAGTGAAAAGAGGTGCCTGTTTTGCGAATCCTTGTTATACACAAATTCATCCTACTTGTATTCCACAATCTGGAGAATATCAGTCTAAGTTGACTTTGATGTCAGAAAGTTTGAGAAATGATGGACGGGTATGGGTTCCTAAAAAGAAAGAAGATGCGGCAGCTATACGAGAGGGGAAAAAAACAGGATTAGATATTGCTGAAGGAGACAGAGATTATTATTTAGAGCGTCGTTATCCTGCATTCGGTAATTTAGTACCTAGAGATGTTGCTTCTCGTGCAGCAAAGATTGCTTGTGATGAAGGCAACGGTATTGTACCAACAGGAAAAGGAGTATACTTAGATTTCTCTTCTGCTATTCAACGATATGGTAAGTCTCAAGCGTTCTCTAAAGGAATGACGAATGCAGATGACAAAACGATTATAGCATTAGGTACTAAAGTTATTGAAGAAAAGTACGGTAACTTATTTGAGATGTACGAAAAGATCACTGGGGAAAATCCTTATGTGATGCCAATGAAGATATATCCAGCGGTACATTATACAATGGGTGGCCTATGGGTAGATTACCACTTGGAAACAAATGTCCCCGGTCTATTCTCTTTAGGAGAAGCAAACTTTAGCGATCACGGAGCCAATAGATTAGGCGCATCTGCTTTGATGCAAGGGCTAGCGGATGGTTATTTTGTTATTCCATATACGATTGGTACTTTCTTATCCAATGAAATTAGAACGCCAAGTTTTGATCCAGATGCTCCAGAATTCAAAGCAGCGGAAGCAGATGTAAGAAAGCGATTGCAGAACTTCTTGGATATTAAAGGAACGCAGTCTGTAGAAAGCTTCCACAGAAGATTAGGAAAGATCATGTGGGAATACTGTGGAATGGCTAGAAACGCAGAAGGTCTGAAGAAAGGCCGACAATTAATTAAGGAACTTAGAGAAGAATTCTATAAAGATTTATTTGTACCAGGTACACAAGATGAGTTTAACCCAGAGTTAGAGAAGGCAGCAAGAGTTGCAGACTTCATCGAATTGGGAGAACTATTCGCTGTAGATGCATTAGAGCGCAACGAGAGCTGCGGTGGACATTTCCGAGAAGAATATAAGACAGAAGATGGGGAGGCATTGAGAAGAGATGAGGAGTATGCTTATGTTGCAGCATGGGAATGGCAAGATGTCAACAGCGAACCGGTACTACATAAGGAAGAATTAGAATTTAAAGATATTGAGTTAAAAACTCGTTCTTATAAGTAATTATAAGTAGTAAGTAAAAGGTAATAAGTAATAGGTAAAAACACCTAGCATACTTATTACTTCTTACCTATTATCTATTACCTACTCATTACTTAAAAAAAAAAGGATTATGGCATTAGCTAATATGAACCTAACCTTAAAGGTTTGGAGACAAAGTAATAATAAGGCAAAAGGGAATTTTGAAACACATAAAGTGGTAGCCAATGAGCACATGAGCTTTTTGGAAATGCTGGATGTTTTAAATGAGCAATTGATCCAAGAGCAGAAGACACCTGTTGCATTCGAACATGATTGTAGAGAAGGAATTTGTGGTGCTTGTAGTATGGTTATTAACGGTCAACCACATGGTCCACAAAGAGGTACAACGACTTGTCAATTGCATATGCGCTCCTTTAAGGATGGAGATACGATTGTGGTAGAGCCATTCCGTGCAAAAGCATTTCCCGTTATAAAAGATTTAGTAGTAGATCGTTCTGCATTTGATAGAATCATTCAATCAGGCGGATATATATCTGTAAATACAGGTCAGGCAGTAGATGGAAATACACTTCCAATTGAGAAGGATTTGTCCTCACAAGCATTTGATGCAGCTACTTGTATTGGTTGTGGCGCTTGCGTAGCAGCTTGTCCGAATGCATCAGCTATGTTATTTACTTCTGCAAAAGTCTCTCACTTGAATTTGTTACCGCAAGGAGCAATAGAGGCAGAGCAAAGAGTATTGAGCATGGTGAATCAAATGGATGAAGAAGGATTCGGGATGTGTTCCAACGTCACAGCTTGTGAAGCAGAATGTCCTAAAGAAATTTCTGTCACCAACATAGCTCGAATGAATCGTCAATTTATTGGCGCTTCTTTGAAGTCTGATAAAATGGCTTAATTCTTTGCAGAATACTTCCCTAGGAACGAGGAGATAATAAATGCAGATTCTTGGGTAGATTATTTTTTTCTTAGTTTTCTTTTGAAAGCGGGAGTATTGTTGATACTATGACCGATCCTGCCTGCGTGCCTTGGCAGGCAGGTTCAAGAGCAAAATAAGGAAAAAAGAAGCAGTCAAGAACCTGCATTTATTGTTTCGTCGTTCCTAAGTAATAGACGGAGGAAAGATACCAATTTTCAAACATCAATCCACACATTTTTCAATGAATTATGTATCACGATCTTGACTTTTTGTTTGCTCCAATCTAATTAGAGAAAAAGATATAATTTTAGATGGATTCTATTATTATATGTAAATGTAATTGAGTAAATTTAAACTTAAACGAGTGTAAAATAATTTAGGGGTAAATTCGAACCACTTAACATCCCTACATCTACCTATTGTCATTCCGCAAGAACCTGTACAATCTCTACATCTAGAGACGGTACATATTCCTGCCTAATTACAAGACATGGAGGTAAGAATGCAGTCCCAACTTTGTTTTATAGTCAACTTAAATTATACAAAAATATATTACCGTGCGAAATTTTAAATACCTACTCTTTCTTTTCTGTTGCCTTACTGCTTTTTCAGCCTGTTTCCAATCTGAAAAACAAGCTGTTGAAACACCTAAATCAAGCACCTCTAAATTAGGAGAGATTGATTTTCAAGTAACAGGTAGTGCCACTGCAAAACCTCATTTTGAAAAAGGTTTGCTCTTGTTACATAGCTTCGAATATGAAGATGCCAGAGCCGCCTTTGTAGAGGCTCAACAAGCTGATTCCACTTTTGCAATGGCGTATTGGGGAGAAGCGATGACGCATAATCATTCTTTATGGCAGCGACAAGAAAAGGAAAAAGCCGTAACTGCCTTGAATAAATTAGCTAAAGACCAAACGGCTAGAGCAACTTTTATCAAAACGGAATTAGAACAAGATTTCTTTCAAGCAGTAGAAATTTTATTTGGCGAAGGCACTAAATACGAACGAGATCTTGCCTACAATAAATTTATGGAGCAATTAACTTTCAAGTATCCAAAAAACAATGAAGTAGCTGCATTTTATGCCATTTCTATATTAGGCACTTCCCGTAATGGAAGAAATGAAGAACTATACGATAAAAGTGCTAGAGTTGTTCAAGGGATCATCAAAGAAAATCCGAATCATCCAGGCGCATTGCACTATTTAATTCACTCCTACGATGATCCTGTACATGCTCATTTGGCAAAGAAGGCCGCTGATAGTTATGCGAAAGTTGCCCCAGATGCAGCGCATGCCTTACACATGCCTTCTCACATCTATGCAGCTTTAGGTAAATGGGACGATGTGGTTACCTCCAATATTGCTTCTTGGAATGCGAGTATTAAACGAATGAAGAAAAAAGAATTAGACAATAATGCTCGAAGCTATCATGCGTTTAATTGGTTACAATATGGTTTTTTACAAAGAGGAGAAATAGAAGCGGCAGGTACTATTTTAAAAGATATGGTTCGCTATACTTCAGAAGAACCGAGCAAAGTTGCTAGAGGTTATTTAGTTGCCATGAAAGGTGCTCAAATGGTAGAAACGAATACTTGGGAAGGAGCTATTGCCGATAACGAAATTAAGGTCAAAGATTTAAGTGTAACAAAAAGGGCTGGATATGCCTTTTTGGAAGG
>JALZWC010000396.1 GCA_023300255.1 Saprospiraceae bacterium
AAGAGTCCGTAGCCCTGCTATGCACTAGTTTTTTGGCTTCCTAAGACAGAAAAATGACTAACCCAACTTGTAACATTTATTATCTCCTCATTCCTTAGTGGTCGAAGAGATAAAACTCTTGATCACCAGTTTATCACACACAAGGCATTTTTCCCACCCGTCGAGCATGTCGTCCTCCTTCAAAATCTGCTGCTAAAAATGCCTTAACAATATTCAAAGCCATCCGCTTACTAATAAATCGGACAGGCATAGCTACCACATTCGCATTGTTATGTTGTACTGCTAGTTCCGCAATCTCAACTTTCCATGCTAGTGCAGAACGAATTTGTTGATGCTTATTAGCGGTAATATTCACACCATTTCCGCTACCACATAATAAGATCCCTATATCTGCTTCCCCTGATTCTATACTAGCCACAGTCGGGTGTACAAAATCTGGATAATCAACAGATTCTAAAGAGTTTGTTCCAAAATCTAGAACGGTATACCCTTGCTTATCCAGCATTTTAATAATAGAATCTTTATATGGAAAACCTGCATGGTCACAACCTATAGCTATTGTCTTAACCTTCATTTTTATTTTTTTTGAATGAGTAGAGAGTAGAGAGAAAATTCGTTTACATCTAATATCATTGGATGTTATCTTTCAAACAATCTTCGTCTCTACTCACTGCTCTATATGCTCATATGTGTTGTTACAAATTAAATACCCTAGAGATCGTAAACCCTAGCCGTATTTCTCCATTTCTCCAAGTACTCTGCGTATTAGGAATATAATCCGTTTCCATAATTCCTCTAGCATTCGTAAGATTTATTTGAAAGACATGCCCACCAGTATCTATTTCTAAGCCAAGACCAATTGCTGCCTTAGAAGCGTCCGTGCCTAATGGATTGGAAATATCTATTATAATACCCATCACTTTGGTTAGTTGATATCGAGCCGCTGCGCCAAAACTGAAAGTTCCATTTGCTTCTTCAAATCCTACGATATTTCGATGGACATAAGAAGGAAAAACTTGCAAAGAAAAACGGTCTGAAAATTTTCGCGCGATTAAGATTTGTCCTGCAAAGATAAAACGGTGAGAAAATTGTCTAAAATTATTTAAAACAAATTCATTGGTTTCATCCCTAGTCATTGTAGAAGTACTATGCACCCCATAAGCGGTCAACGAAATAGGAGATTCGTTTGATTGACGCAAGGCTCTGTACTTTAGCGTTGTACTTAGTAATCTAGTTAATGGCCCAGCTCCTTTAGTTCGGTGCAGGCCTACATTTAGATTATCGGTAATACCGTAGTCAAATCCAATTAAAATATCTTGCGCATTTTCTAAGCCGTAGAAAGATTGCCATCCACCTTTTAAATCTCCAAATCGGTGTCCAATTCGCATATCCAGTTTTCTCGCTTGGATCGTTTCAACGGAATGGGTATTGATAATCTTTGTGTCTTTAAATGTTCTACGAACATATTCTTGGCAATGTATGGCCTGAAGACAAATCATAAATATAAATAAAAACAAAAAGTGCTTCATTTAAGATGGGTTAGTAATGACGAAATAATAAGTCCTTCACTTTTAGTGAGGTTAGTTTGCCATTACTTAGTAACAAATAGTTGAAGGTGCAAATATAAGTAGGTAGGTATAAAAGTGTAGACAATTCGTGAATTGTCTACACTTTTTGTCGCCTAGATAGTGAGACCGTAAAGAGGCTATTTAAAAATGAAGGTTAAATTTATATATATATTAAACTATTGTAAAAGGTTGTTCCTGAATTATCTCTATTCTTAAGCTCTATAAATCATACAATTAGCATGCATTCCAGCACCAACAGAAGCCATAACAATGAGATCCCCTTCTTTAATTTTATGATTCGGTATCTGTTCTTGGTGTATTAAATCCATTAAGGTAGGTATCGTTGCAACAGAAGAGTTGCCTAAAAACTGGACGGACATTGGCACTAATGTATCAATATCTCCTTCTATACCATTCATTTTAAAAAGCTTTTCTGCCATAGCTATAATCATCTTTTCATTGGCTTGGTGGAAAAGAAAATGGTCTACTTCTTCAATAGGAATACCCGCTTTTTTCAAACAATTATTGACTAATTCTGGAACGTGGGTCACTGCATACCGGTATACCTGTCTACCTTCCATTTTAATAAAAAGAGATTCTGGAGCATCTTTCTTATAAGATTTCCCCATTTTAAGAAAATCTACTTCTTTATTACAATGAGAATAACTTTGATAAGCAATAATTCCTTTGTTTTCTGTACTAGCTTGCGCTTGTAAAACTACTGCGCCTGCTCCATCTCCAAAAAGCATGGTATCTAAATCATGTTGATCAACATACCTAGACAATAGCTCCACTCCAATTACTAATACGTTTTTCGCTTCACCAAGAGCAATTCTTCTATGTGCTTGGGTCATCGCCTCAATCCAACCTGGACAGCCAAAAATTACGTCATAAGCTATACAATGATGATTGAGGATACCTAATTGCGCTTTAATTAAAGAGGCCATATTAGGAATAGTGTGTGGCTTTATTGCGCCATGCACCATATTACCTGCATTGTGTGCAATGATAATCCCATCTAGCTCCTCTCCACTGAGCTTTGCCGATACTAATGCTTTTTTTCCTGCCGATGCCGCAATAGATACACTATCTGCGTCAGGCGTAGCATATCTCCGTTCTTTTATTCCAGAAATTTGCTGCAGTTTAGCCGTTATTTCTTTGGTATCTTTCAACATAGGCTGTCCATCCTTTTTGTAAAAGGTATGCTGAAGAAAATCTGAATTTGGTACAATGTGTTTTGGAAGACAAGATCCCGTTCCTATAATGACAGAATTATTCATAATTAAGAGAAGTCTATTAAGTCGCTGGAGTATTAAGATTAGCGAATTTTCGCTCTGATGTCCAAGGTAAGATTTTTTTTCAAAAGGGCTATTTTTTACCTAGTAAAGGCTACATTTCTTTTTGGAATAACTACGAAAACCAAATGGTTGTTTTTTCAATCTTTGAGATGGCTTTGATCCTCTAGATATGCTTGATATGCTTGCGGAGTATCTAAATCAATAGCTCCTTTAAGGAAAGGAATGCTTGCTACTAAAGTCCGATTACTACGAATAATTCCTCTAGCTCCTTCATCTGCTTGTAAGGACAGTAATTGAGGAAAAAACTGCTTATCCAATAATGCGGGCACACCAAGTCGATGACCGTAATCTGCACATATAATCGGCTTTTGAGTCAAGAGATATTGCTCAATGAGTTGATCAAAAACAATATTGCTTAAATAAGGTTGGTCACTTACTGATATGATAAGGGCATCTAGGTTTAATTCTTGTTCTAATAGATATTGTAAACCTACACTAAGGGTGCTGCCCATTCCTTTTTCCCATTGCTTATTGATAACAATATTGATTCCTGTGGTTTGTTTTGAAAGGACTTTTTGTATGCGCAGTGCGTTTGCGCCCAGTACGACCGTTATATGTTTGCTTGCAGAGGTTTTAGCGGCGAGGATACTTCGCTCTATTAGGGTTTGATTACCCTTTATTTTTAATAATTGTTTGGATTGACCCATTCGGCGAGAGGCGCCTGCGGCTAGGAAGAGGGTGGCGATATTAGGGGAAGAATCGATGGCTATTACTTTTTATTAGGGATTTGGCTATTTAGTTTGAGAGGGTGGAAATCTTACATCAGAAATCAGAAATCATACATCATATATCCACACGAGATGCAAGTAGGCTGGATATATGATGTAAGATGTATGATTTATGATGTATGATTTACTCCAAGGCATCAAAACTACCCATCCACAAACAAAGCAGAAATAGAACGATGCTCATGTGTATTTCTAATCGCTCTAGCAAACAGCTTAGCCGTTGATAGTACTTTTATTTTTGAAGAGGGTCGTTTTAAAGGTATCGTATCACAAACGATCAATTCTGTAATACTTGAGTTTTCTATATTATCATACGCTTTTCCAGAGAGCACAGGGTGCGTACATAGCGCACGAACACTTTTTGCTCCTTTTTCCATAATGATATCCGCAGCTCTACTAAGGGTCCCTGCTGTATCTACGATATCATCCACCATAATAACATCTGCTCCTTTTACCTCTCCTATAACAGTCATCTCCGCAATCTCATTTGCTTTCTTTCTATACTTATCACAGATCACTAAGTTCTTATGAAAGTATTTAGAAAAAGTTCTAGCTCTCTTTACGCCACCTACATCTGGTGCAGCAAACGTAACATTGCTCAGATCAAGATGCTTTTCTATGTATGGAATAAAAATGGCTTCACTCTTTAAGTGATCTACAGGAATATCAAAAAAGCCTTGGATTTGAGGCGCATGCAAATCCATAGTCATTACTCTATTAGCGCCCGCTGCTTCCAAAAGGTTGGCAATTAATTTAGCAGAAATTGGAACCCTAGGTTTGTCTTTCCGATCTTGCCTTGCATATCCAAAAAAAGGAACAACGACTGTAATATATCCTGCGGAAGCCCGCTTAGCTGCATCAATTAATAAGAGTAATTCCATCAAATTATCGGATGGCGCAAAAGTAGATTGTATAAAGAATACATACGCACCTCTAACTGATTCCTTTATGATGGGCTGCATTTCTCCATCGCTAAATCGTTGTAAATCTATTTGCCCTAGGGGTGTACCATAATAATCAGCAATTTTATCTGATAGGTATTGAGAGTTTGTGCCAGAAAACAGTTTTACGTCCAACATTTTGAGTGTTGATTTTTTATTGAAATTTGTTTTAAAAACGATAAAACAACTTCATTATGAAAGAATGCAAGTAGATTTAGTTAGGCAAAGAGTAAGAATAAATTAGCCATTTTAACCTGCCCAGCAAGCCCGTCCGCTTTGCGGTTCACTTGCTCTGCAAGCTCATCCTCTAAG